>QHXA01000871.1:3510-3909 GCA_003222755.1 Acidobacteriota bacterium | reverse complement strand
CCGAGCAGCCGTACGCGTTGATTCAGGTGTGAGAGCGAATCGTAGCCGGTTGAGATCAAAATCGAACTGCTGATTCACGTGGAAGGTGCCGAATGAAGCTCGACGTCGTAACGTTGGAAGTCGTTCGCAATGTGCTTCCGGCTATCGCGAATGAGATGTCCTATGTGTTGCAGCGAACCTCGCACAACATGATGATCTATGAGGTTCGTGACTATTGCTGCGGCTTGCTCGACACGAAGGGCCGCTTGTTGTCGCAGAACGTTGGTGGCGTGTCGCACTTCGTAGCGAACCTAGGCGTCGTGATTCGCGATGGAGTGGAACGTTACGGCGAAGACGGTTTCCGTCCCGGCGACGTGATCATCAGCAATCATCAGCGCGTCGGCGGGCAACATCTGAACA
>QHXA01000871.1:0-3460 GCA_003222755.1 Acidobacteriota bacterium | reverse complement strand
CGCTACACGCGCCCACTGGACCGATGTGGGCGGCCTGAGCACCGGTTTTGGAGGCGCCAACGCTCTGGATCCCTGGATGGAAGGCCTGCAGCTCGATCAGATAAAGCTCTATGAGGCCGGCAAACTGGATGAAAAAGTCTGGCGGCTGATTCGCGATAACATCCGTTTTCCAGACGCTTCGATGGGGGACTTGAAATCGCAGGTCGCCGCAAACCGGCTGGCGGAAAAACGGCTGGAAGAGATCCTATTGCGTTACACACGCGCCACCGTCGAGCAGGCCATCGAACGCATCTTCGATCAAACCGAAGCGAGCTGCCGGGCCGTGGTCGCGCAGTGGCCGGACGGCGTCTATGAGGCACACTCGTTGTTCGCGGGCAGCCCGCTGGACGGGAATCAGCCAGTCGAGATCAAAGTCCGAGTGATCATAAAAGGCAGCGACGTGATCATCGACCTCACCCAGTGTTCGCAACAGCGACGGGCTCCCATTAACGCACGCACATTAGCGGCGCCACTGATCGCTTACAAAGCTCTTACGACGCCAACAGAGCCTATCAACGAGGGTGCTTTTCGCGCGCTGAAGGTCGAAATCCAGGAAGGCAACTACATGATGGCGCGCCATCCGGCAGCCATGGCCTCCTGGGGCCGCACCTTGCCGACGGTGGTCGACACTATCTTCCTGGCGCTAGAGCCCGTGCTTCGTGGAAAGCTGCCCGCCGCCCACATGGGCGTTTTGGGTGGACCGGTGGTGTTCTTTGGGAACGACCCTCACACCCAGCAGGCGTTCGTCACTCAGAGCATCGAAGGCGGAGGATGGGGAGGCCGGCCCACAGGCGATGGCGAATCCGCAAGTGTTTCCGTGTGTCAAGGTGATGTTCGCAATGCCCCTATCGAGAAAATGGAATTGCGCTGGCCGATTCTTGTTCGGCGTCGCGAGCTACGTACCGATTCCGGTGGGCCCGGCCAGTATCGCGGAGGCCTGGGCTTGGAAGTTGAAGTGGAAGGCCTCGTCGAAGGGCAGTGGTCGTTGACCGACATGGGCCGTCAACAATATCCCCCCTGGGGCATCGAAGGCGGGAAGCCGGGTGCGACGGCCGCCACCTTGATGAAGCTACCCACGGACGGCGCATTCAAGCCCGTGAGCGTCGTGCGCCACATGGTTCCCGCTGGAACCGCGGCCATAGTCGCGACCGCAGGCGGAGGTGGCTGGGGCAATCCCTTGCACCGCGAGCTCGATCGTGTCCGGCAGGACGTCCTCGAGGGTTACGTGACCATCGAGTCCGCGGCTCGGGATTACGGCGTGATCATCGATGCTCAGACACTTGAAGTCGACGCAGCCGCGACCGCAGGCCGCCGCCGCTGAACCAATGCCTTCCACTCTCGAATCCCTTGCAGCGTTTACGCAGGATCCGGCGCTCGCCTCGCAGGCTGTGGCACGCATGGAGGAGAGCGGAAGAGGATCGGTTCTCACCAGAGAACTTTCCTAATCTACGACAAATCAATGTCAATAATGTCGAGGGCGTCGCCACCTTTCATTCGTACCACTGTCTTCCAGTCGTCACTCTCTGCAGGAGGCCAACACCAGGAGACCTTAAATTTCGCACCCGAGCAGCGCCACGTTGACACTACGGCCACAGCGCGTCGGCCGGTAAGCGCCTCAGCAGTTCTGGAGACGCAGCGCAGGGTTTGAAAGAGGTAGCGGCTGGAATAGGGCTGGTGGCCTGAGTCGAGCAAGAGCACGGGCGAATGTTTGCAAGGGGCCATTTGCATCGACATGAGCGCCGGCTTTTTCTCGTAAACTTGCTTGATGGTTGAAGAGATTGCGATGGTTGAAGAGATTGCGGCCATTATCGAGAATCCGCCCCCGTCGCACCACATTTACGCGCTTCCCATCGAATTGCTCAGTGATGTGTCCCCCATGCGCCAGGATAGCGGTCTCCTTGTTGCCGGCGCCTGAGAGTTCGACCACCCCGGACATCAGTATTCGAGGTACGGTTCCGAGCACGTTGGGAAGATTAAGCTTCCCTTTATATACGATTGTGCAAGCAGGAAACAGCAGGACATCGGCACCCGATTCTACAGCGACGCGGACGAGAGCAGACAACCGAGCGAGATAAGAGGGTGGATCTTTTTGGAACTGACCGATCACAATCTTCATGTGTTCACGCCACGGATTGTCAGCGCCGTTCTTTCGAAAAGAAGACATTGATATGCCCATATCGAGCCACGCTCGCGCGACTTTCGTATGAAGGACTTTCCGGATGTCGAAGTCGACTCGGCGGAGGAACTGATTCGTTTCCATCCCACCGCCGAATTCGCGGGCTTAAGGGGCACACCCGTTGCTTGTTCTGCTGCCAGTGAGATGAGATATTTCGGTGGGTACAGCCGGCCCTCAAATACTGCGTTGTAGTCCTTCGATTCGCGACCTTTCGGAATGCCCTTCTCATCGATAATGCGTGTGGCCGCGATAACATTGTCGCTTGTGATCGTCTTCGGAATTCATTGATTTGATGTAAGTATTCCCATCATCCGGGCGTACACGAACGTACATCCCATCGCTTCCACGCATTGATCTTCGATGATTCCACGACCAAAGCGCTCTTACCAATGCAGAACTTGATCGGGCGTTTATTTGATTTATTCCGCATAACACTCGACCTGGATTTTCATGAAAGTACGCGTGATCAACGCCATGAATCTGGCCTGAATTTCACGAACTTGTTTCGGTCAAATCGTTCTACTACACACGGCGTACTTACTGTGAGGTCATATGCGGGAATTGACTCGTGATGGCGTCGCTTTGACACATGATGAAGCCTGAACAGGAGCGCCACCTCTCGTGTAAGTCCCACGTCCTCACAGCTGAATTCAAGGCCCGGCTTGCGTCGGGCGAGATCGAAATGCAACCGGAAGTTTGCGAGCATCATTTGACGGTGCTGCACGCATTCAACGACGGGCGAGCCTTGAAGAAATATTGAAGAGATACCCATCAGAGGAACTGGCCGATAAGCTATTGTGTTTCGGATATTACCTAGGCCATATCTCCTCAATGATGGCGAAGATCTGAAATTCTGAGGACCAATTTCGAGACGGGTTCGGATTTGCCGGTATAATTCAGCTATGGATTCGATAATTGCGTGGACACATTTGGCTCCGAATCCAAAGTCGGCCTACAAGCAACTTTTCGTGAAGGGGACGCGCATCCGCGCCCGAGTGCTCTATGGCTTGTTCGCAAGCGTCGATGAGCCGATGACACCCGAGGAAATTGCCGCCGATTATTGTGTGTCTGTGGAGGCTGTCCGTGAGGCAATCACGTACTGCAAATCCAACCCACCGGAGATTAATGAGGATCTGCTTCGCGAAGAGCGAATTATGGAAGCCACAGGAATGAATGATCCCGACTACAAATATGGCGGCAAATATAAGATTCTCCCTCCGGCCGCGCTGGCCCGAATCCTCGACT
>QHXA01000870.1 GCA_003222755.1 Acidobacteriota bacterium | reverse complement strand
CTCTAATCAAACGTAATATCTCTTCGCGGTAATTCCTTTGTCTCGGACTAGCGTTCCCCAAACGTAAACGTGAGGCCAGCCGTGGCCTCAGGCCACGTCAACACCTCTCCTCGGAAGTTCGGGAAAGTGCGGCCGCGAACATCGACGCGAACGCCCACTGGGCCCCAGAGATTCGTGGCCTTGACTCCGCCACCATAGTTGACCGTGAAGAACGGTGTGTTGTCTGCCACGATGATCTTGCGGCCGCTATTTAGGACAACAGTGCCCGTTGTTGGATTCGTTGTATAGAACTCGCCGCCAACAACCGCGCCCGTATCTTGCCGCACTTGCGTCGACAATCCACCAACTCCGGCCGTGACGTATGGACTGACTCGACGGCCGAAGATCGGAGGTTGGCCAAATTCGAACACGCCGTTTACGTCATAGAGAAGCCCGTGAACAGTGCGCGGCGCAATGCCGAATGACTGATCGAGCTTCGTTGGAGCAAACCGTGACTCAAAATGGTTGATATATCCGAAGCTACCTTCCACTCGAACATTGTCGGTGACGGACGCACTTGCTTTCAGGCCATAGATGCCCTCATCTCTCAGGTGCGTACTGTCGACCTGACGAGGCCAGAAGAATCCAGCGTTCGGATGAATTTCGATTTGATGGTGGTGTCCAAGAAAGTATGTACCGGCCACAATGGCGAATGGGGCGATGATGTATGCGACGGTTCTGCCTGTGCTGTAGCTGCCACTCGGCGTGTACCCAGGAATATTTGTTACAGAAGTGCCTGGGGTGCCCGTTGGAGCTGCTGGCGCCGCCGTTGTTCCGGCTGTGGGTGCTGAAGTCGGTGCTGGAGTCTGTGTCGGCGCTGTAGGTGTGGACGCTGGAGCTGTTGGTGCCGGCGTGGGTGCCGGAGTCGGAGTTGGGCACGGCGGATATAAGGGCGGGCCGCATAATTGCGCAAACGACGAGGCGCAAAACGTTACCGACAGCAAGATGAACAAAGCTGCTCTAGGTAAGGAAAATCTAAACATTTGCTTACATCTCCTGCGAAAAGTCTCTATTCCTAGCGTAGGCCCTTGTGCGGGCGCGAATTGTCACAGAGATGTCTGCCAGGTGTAATACTTATGTCGACGAGGAAGCCTTCCGGGAGAGGACGGTTCACCGTAGGAAGAGTTCGAATTCGATTTGTAATTCGTCTTTGACTTTAACCGTTCCACCTGCCAATTGGATTGGTTTAATGCCGAAAGTTGTTTGCTTGAATTTGTATTGGCCGGCAGCTTGGTAGGTTCCGTCCGGCAGACGCTTCAGAGCTACCGGAATGATAGCGGGCTGGGTCCTGCCGCGTATCGTGAGGTTGCCGTGTACTAGGAATCGGTCCGTTCCTTCGCGTTCAACCGATGTGGACTCGAATCTCACGCTGGGGAATTCGGAAACACGAAGGACCTCCATCTCCATCGTCTTCTGAACTTCAGCCCGGTCTTTGGGATTCTCTTTGGGATCAATTACACGGATGGTATTGGCAGGAAAATCCAGCTTGATCGAAGAATGTGTGAGATCTTTTGAGCTTCGACGAGGTGATCGTGCGCAAAGGCTCCAAACAGCCCTGCCGTTCCTACATGAATCCGAAAGTGACCACGGCCCGCGATCACACACGGGCCGTCGGCGCCGAACGCGGTTGTTGCAATACCAACCACACATGCCAGAAAGAATTTTTTGGACATTGTCTCTACTTGGCTTCCGGCAATGATTTCAAGTATTCAACCAGATCAAGCTGCTGCTGCTGGTTCAATCCGAGTTTGAACTGGATATTGTAGTGATTGACGACGTCAAGAAGAGTGGCAAAACGACCGTCATGATAGAACCTTCCCTTATCTTGCGGAAACATGAACAGACCGCGTTCGCGGATGAAAATGGAAGCGAGATTCTGTGTCTTGTAGACGTGGTCCGGTGCGCGGTTGGCTTCGAAGGGGTCGATGCCGATCTCATCGGGTTTGTGAAGATTCCAGCCCGGCTCCGTCCACAGCGGCTCGACATGACATTCGTTACAACGAGCCGTGCTGCTGAAAAGCTCGTCCCCGCGGGCGGCGCGCACCGGATCAAAATCGACTCCGGCCTTGGGCACGGGCACAGGAATGGCGAGTTGGAACACTTGAAGGGCCGGGAGCTTCTTGGTGATGCGGTCATCATCAGGCGCTGTGCGCAGATGACCGAAACGGTTCCTCGGTGCGATCGGAAATTGCGCGGCGTTGTCTAATCGTGGGTCGAAAAAGGTTCCGATTCCGTGCATTTCAAGATTGGCCACGAACGCGTTCCAATAGGTCACAGTCCCCCAGGCTCCGGTCCATGTGTGTTGATTGAAACCGGCTAGGCCGAAAGCGTTCGGGATCATCGTTGCGCCGGAAACGTTGTTGCCGGTGACAACTCCATGCGACTTCTGTTCCGGGTTGAAGGCTTTGCCGTCGAGGAAAAGTTCAGCATCGAATTTTCCTGGGCCCCACGCGCTTAATGCTTTACTCACTGTTGCGATATCAACACCGAGCAAAGTGGCTACGGGTTGCAGGTTCGGTGACAATAGGACGATTGCGCCCACATTGAGGTCACGATTGGCCCAACCGTCGAGCCTGTGGCCGATTCCGGGAAGTAGCGAGTTGTCTACCGTCGAATGGCAAAGGGCGCATTGAATGCCAATCGAAGTCAGTCGGTTGCCGGATGCATCAAAGAATCCCGTGAGTCCAACAACAGCGTTCAATTTCAGCAATGCAAGAGTAGTTGCCGGGCTGTCAAGATCGACATCCCCACGGCGTATTCTTTGGACAAGCTGGTTCGGAAGAGCATCCACGTCTACCTTGAGTCCAAGCTGAAGCGCTGTTCGAGGAGTCAGCCCAGCGCCGACGCCGCCGAGGTTGCTTCCCTCGACCGCCCGGTGGAGCTGAAGCGTTCCGCCCCAAAAGGCCTCATCGCCAAATGTGTCGAACCGAAAAGTTTGTCTTCCCTCATCAACCAGTTTGACGGCATTCAATTCAACGGCGTCATGAAGACTCTGCTGCTGGCCGGTGCTTGGCACGGGTCGGAAAAGCAGCAGCAAAGAGACAACGATCACTACTGTTATCAGAAGCGCTTGCATCGACAGGCGGAATGGCTGCTGAGACATAAAATCCCTCCAATTTAATTTC
>QHXA01000869.1 GCA_003222755.1 Acidobacteriota bacterium | reverse complement strand
GAAAAGGGTTCCTGAGTCTGTATGTGAAACCCGCAAGCGGGGCTGGAAGTGAAGAGTTACTCCTCGACACGCCAGAGGCCAAGTTGCCGCAGGATTGGTCTCGCGATGGACAGTTCATCTTGTATCAAAGCTCGGGCGCCGGCGGTTGGGATTTATGGGCTATGCCGCTGACCGATGACCGAAAGCCATTCCCGGTAGTGCAAACGAAGTTTTCGGAACGCGAAGGGCAGTTCTCTCCGGATGGAAAGTGGATCGCATACACATCCGATGAGACTGGACAAAGCCAAATCTACGTCCAGGCTTTTCCGAAGCCGTCCGGAAAATGGCAGATATCCGTAAACGGAGGCGTTCATCCCCGCTGGCGCGCAGACGGAAAGGTGATCTTTTATATCGGTGCGGACAGGCAATTGATGGCCGCTCCCGTTCGTATCGCGGCAAATGGGCAAGCTGTCGAGCCTGGCACGCCCGTCGCATTGTTTGCCACTGAGTTACCGGATACTGCGGTGGGCCCCAACACGCGCCCGCCATACGTGGTTTCTGCCGATGGTCAGCGATTCCTGGTTCGTCAACCGGCCCAGCGAGAAGGTGCCACCGCCCCGCCAATCACGGTCCTCCTGAACTGGAAAGGCAATTGAGTCAGCCGGATTCAGCCGCGTAGCGGCGACAGAGTGTAGCCACGGCTGAAGGCCGTGGTTTGATATTGAAGCCGTATCGAGCCGCATAGCGGCGGCAGAGTCTTTCGCGGCTACGCCGCTCAAACGCGGCGGGAAATGTCTACCACGGCCTTTAGCCGTGGCTACAGTCTGTCGCCGCTACGCGGCTGTGCGATAATCTCGCCACTCTCATGACCATCGTCATCGGACAACAGCTCGGGTCATACGAAATCACGGCCTTGCTGGGCAAGGGCGGTATGGGCGAGGTGTATCGTGCGCGTGACACGAAGCTCAAGCGTGAAATCGCCATCAAGATTCTTCCGGAAGAGTTCTCACTTGACCCTGACCGCGTGAATCGTTTTCAACGCGAGGCTGAGGTATTGGCTTCGCTTAATCATCCGAACATTGCCGCGATCCACAATATCGAAGAAGCGAACGGATCCCGGTTTCTTGTTCTCGAACTAGTGGACGGCGAAACGCTCGCCGATCGCATCGCACGCGGATCCATTCCGGTAGAGGAGGCACTGGGAATTGCCGAAAGCATTTCGCAAGCGCTCGAAGCGGCGCACGAGAAGGGCATCATCCATCGAGATCTGAAACCGGCGAACGTGAAGATCACTCCCGACGGCAAGCGGGATGATGTCCAATTCGCCAACTATGATGAGCGGAACTATGGGCGGCATGATTCTGGGAACGGCCGGCTATATGTCGCCCGAACAGGCCCGCGGCAGAGCTGTGGACAAGCGAGCGGACATCTGGGCATTTGGGGTGGTTCTTTTCGAGATGCTCACCGGCAAGCAGCTTTTCAATGGCGACACGATCTCGGATACGCTCGCGGCTATCCTCCGGCAGGAACCCGATTGGAACCAGGTGCCGGCCAACATTCGTCGATTGCTCCGAAAGTGTTTGGAAAAAGATCCGAACAAGCGGCTGCGAGATATTGGGGATTTCCCATTGCTGCTCGAATCGGCGGAGCCAATTGCCTCACGGTCGCGTCTTGGAATCCTCGCGTGGCTCGCCGCCGCAGTGTGTTTCGTTGCTGCGGTTGCTTTGGCGTTCGTTCATTTCCGGGAAACTCCGACTGAGGCGCCCGTTTTGCAATTCACTTTGGCGCCGCCCGAGAATTCTGCGATCCATAGCTTCGCTATCTCGCCCGATGGCCGCTCTGTGGCTATGGCCGTGACATCCGGTGGCAAGCGTTCGCTGTGGGTGCGTGTCCTCGATAGGTTGCAGGCGCGGCCGATTCCAGGCACTGAGGACGCCGCATTTCCCTTCTGGTCTCCGGACGGCCGGTTTCTCGGATTTTCCACTCCTGGAAAGCTGAAGAAGGTCGCCGTGAATGGCGGTCCGGCACAGACGATCACCGAACGATCCGCAGGGATATGGCCGGCTACTTGGGGCCACGATGGAGTCATTTTGTTCGGCAGTAGCATCGCTCGAGTCGCTTCGAGCGGCGGTGAAATAAAGCAGGAGAGGCGCGGGTACGTCATGGTGTATCCGGTTTTCCTTGATGAAAAACATTTCCTCTATTCCACGATCATCGATCCCAAACAGCCTGGAGTGTATGTGGCATCTCTAGATTCCGGCGAGGGCCGTCGACTCCTTACAGATATATCGAATTCGGCGTACGCCCCACCGCGGAATAGCAAGTTTGACGGTCACATTCTTTTCGTCCGCGATAGCACGCTGATGGCCCAACCCGTGGATGCCAGGAGCTTTGAGCCGAGGGGCGAACCCTTTCCTGTCGTGGAACAGGTGAATAGCGGATCTCAGATCGGGTACGGTCAATTCTCCACATCGCCTAACGGAACTTTGGTTTATCAGGCCGGCCAAGGCATCAACGGCAGACAACTCGCCTGGTTCGATCGCGGAGGCAGACAGCTGGGCATCGTTGCTGAGGCGGGCAGAATCTGGGATTTTTCTATTTCACCCGACGACAAACGGCTAGCGATCGCCCGTACGGATGTGCAATTAAGAACTAGCGATCTCTGGATCCATGATTTGCAACATGGAACGGAAACGCGCTTCACCTCCCACCCTTCGCTCAACCAGCGGCCGGTGTGGTCTTTCGATGGCGCGCGCATCATGTTTTCTTCCTCGCGCGCCGGGCGGACTGATCTTTACCGGAAACTCTCCAGCGGCACTGCCCCGGAGGAAACCGTTCTTACAACGGATTACCCCAAATATGCGATGGACAGCTC
>QHXA01000080.1:1391-10516 GCA_003222755.1 Acidobacteriota bacterium | reverse complement strand
AACGTTCCGGCCGATCTTCGAACTTCCGGCTAGTCCGACTTGCGCGCAGAGCAAGGTATCTTCGCCGACGTCCGAGGCGTGGCCGACCTGCACCAGGTTGTCGATCTTTGCGCCCCGGCGGATACGAGTCTCACCGATGGTGGCGCGGTCGATGGTGGCGTTCGCGCCCACCTCCACGCGATCTTCCAATACGACGATTCCAGACTGCACGATCTTGTAGTAACTGCCGTCGTCCTTCTTGGCATATCCGAAGCCGTCGGTTCCTACTTTGGCGCCATCCTGCAAGATGACGTCGTTTCCGATCCGGCAAAACTCGCGCACCGATACGTGCGCGTACGCTATGAAGTTGTCCCCAATCCGCGCACCCCGACAAATGTGAACGAACGGGTACAGCGAACAGTTCTTCCCGATCTGCACTTCGTCATCGATGACGACGTATGGCCCAATCGAAGCGCCTTCACCAATTTTCGCCGAAGCTGCAATGCGGGCCGTCACATCCATCCCACGAGCAGGCTTCGGTGGCTGATAGAAAAGCTCAACGGCGCGCGCGAACGTCAGGTACGGATTCGGAGTGCGGAGCGTCGCCGTTTCGATTTCCGGAAAATCGGGCGACACAATAATCGCACTGGCTTTCGTCGTACGCGTCTTGGCCGCATATTTCGGATTCGAAACGAACGTCAGATGCCCGGCATCGGCGTCCTCAATACCGACGACGCCCGTAATCTCCAGGTCACCACGGCCCTTCAACAAACAGTCCAGACGTGCCGCAATTTCGCTCAGTTTCACAGGTCCCACCTTTCGGGATGCTAGTATACCGGGTTGCGAATGAGCGAACACCGGCAGCTCCTCAAGTCCGCATCCCTGATTAGCGCATTAACTATTCTCAGTCGGGTATTTGGTTACATTCGCGACTCTCGCATCGCGTTCTTATTAGGCGCGGGCACTGCCGCCGACGCATATACAACCGCTTACCGGATACCGAATCTTCTCCGCCGGCTTGTTGGAGAAGGCGCGGTCAGCGCGGCGTTCATTCCAGTGTTTTCCCGCTACGTTGCCGAAAAGAAGGAAAAGGATGCGTGGGATTTCGCGAACACGATGTTCACCGTCATCACGATTTTCCTGACGGCCGTTACGGTTGCGGGAATCCTTGTCTCGCCGCTGATTGTTCGACTGTTCGCCTCCGGATTCGTCGACACGCCCGGGAAACTCGAGCTGACGGCAACGCTGAACCGAATCATGTTTCCCTACATTTTCTTGATCAGCATGTCGGCGCTGGCCATGGGCATCCTCAATAGCTTTCATCGATTTGGAGCGCCGGCCCTCTCGCCGGTCGTGCTGAATCTCACGATGATCGCGTTTTCCTTCTTCGGAGGGTTATTCGGCGATATCCCAAGGACGCTTGCGGTCGGCGTCGTCGTTGGAGGCGCGGTCCAGTTGGCGATCCAGATTCCTGCGCTTATAAACAGCGGCTGGCATCTTCGATTGGCTATCGATTTCAACCACCCCGGCGTGCGCCGCGTCGCCAAGCTGATGGTGCCGGTGATCTTCGGGGTGGGCATCGTTCAGGTGAATGTACTTGTCGACACGCAGTTCGCGTCATATTTGGAAGAGGGAAGCGTGACAGCCATCTATTACGCTGACCGTGTGATGGAACTCGTTCTCGGCGGCTATGCTGTCGCCGTTTCCACTGTGATTCTGCCGCTGTTGTCGCGTCAAGCTGCATTGCGACAACTAGATGAGCTAAAGACGACGCTGAATTTCGCCATCCGCCTCATCCTCTTCATTACATTTCCGGCAACGGTTGGGCTGATCTTGCTTCGCCGCGAAATTATTGAAGTGCTGATTATTGAAGTGCTGTTTCAGCACGGGGATTTCGATGCGGCATCCACGGCTCTTACGGCTTGGGCGTTGCCGTTTTTCGCAGTGGGTCTGTCGGCGTTCTCGATGGTGAAAATCATCGTACCCGCATTTTATGCGCTGCAGGATACGCGGACGCCGGTGAAGATCGCGTTTATCGCAATGCTTTTGAATATTGTGTTGAACTTTGTTTTGATTCGGCCGCTTCGGAATGGCGGGCCCGCCCTGGCAACATCGTTGTCCGCATTTTTCAATTCCATTTCGCTGCTGATTATTTTCTATAGGCGCTATGGGTCGTTTGGTATGCGCGGCATCTTCAAGTCGATCGGGAAATTTATGGCAGGATCGGTTGCGCTTGCGGTTGCGACCTACACCATGATCCAGTGGCCGGGGTTCTATGCAGGCCGCATGACCCATAAGGTTCTTGCGTTGGGACTCACGATTGGCGCGGCCGCGGCGACTTATTTCACGATGTCCACTTTGTTACATTCGCCGGAGCTGGCCGAACTGCGTCTCGTGAGGCGGACGACGCACCGCGGAGCGGTGCAGGGAAGTTAGCCAGGGGTACGCGTTTTTTGCGTACCCCTGGGGCACGTTGCCACTGGTGGAATCCGCACCCTGAAAGGGTGGCGAGGACTCTCTAATTTCCGAGCACCGCTCCGCGGTGCGAAATGTTCAAAGTCGCAGTAGTCTATGACCAACGAACAATGGGTTGACCGGTTCCTGCAATACCTTCGAATTGAAAAAGGCCTCGCCGACAATAGCCTCGAGGCCTACAGACACGACCTCGCGATGTATTGCGCGCATCTTGGCGGGATCGAGGTTCTCAGGGCGCAGGCCGCCGACGTTTCCAAGTTCCTCAAATTCCTTTACGGGCGGAAGCTGAAGCCGCGGTCGGCGACGCGGGCATTCGCCGCTGTCCGTGGGCTTCACAAGTTCCTGCTGCTCGAGCGTGCGACAACCGAAAATCCCACGGCAAACATCGAGCAACCGCGGTGGTGGAAACCATTACCGCACGTTTTGACTCTCGAGGAAGTGGATAGACTTCTCGCCGCGCCGGACACTTCGAGCCCAAAGGGCCTGCGCGACCGTGCCTTGCTGGAGGTCCTGTACGCCACGGGGTTGAGGGTCTCAGAACTGGTCGGCTTACGGCTGGATGGCGTGAATATCGAGGCTGGTTTTGTCCGTTGCGTCGGGAAGGGAAGTAAAGAACGGGTCGTGCCATTGGGCGCGCCGGCGGCAGCGGCGGTGGGGGCGTATCTTCAAGCGCGACGGGTCCGGAAACCGACCAATTATTTGTTCCTGAACCATCACGGAGAAAAGCTGTCGCGTATGGGTTTCTGGAAAATTCTTCGGGCTTACGGGCTACAGGCAGCCATCAAGAAGAAGTTGACCCCTCACGTCGTACGTCACTCATTTGCAACGCATCTTCTGGAGCACGGCGCAGATCTTCGGGCCGTGCAGACGATGCTTGGCCATACCAACATTTCGACCACCGAAATCTACACGCATGTCATGCGGGAACGGCTCAAGGAGATCTACAAAAGTTACCATCCGCGCGCATAAGTTGGAGTATCATCTCTCGCTGCGTTTGAGCCATAAATTTGAGGAGGAAGGGCAGTGATACAAGGCCGGCATTTATTTACGTCTGAATCCGTGACCGAAGGCCATCCGGACAAGGTGGCGGACCAGATTTCCGATTCGATTCTCGATTATGTCATGGCTAACGACCCGATGGGCCGCGTTGCCTGTGAAACGCTGGTGACGACGGGCTTGGCTCTTGTGGCCGGAGAAATCACAACGAAATGCGTCATCGATTACGCGTCCATCGTTCGAAAAACCGTGGAGAGCATTGGCTATACGGATGCGAATTTCGGATTCGACTTTAAGACCTGCGCCGTAATGTCGTCGGTCGATACGCAGTCGCCGGACATCGCCATGGGCGTCGATAGTGGCGGGGCCGGAGACCAGGGCCTGATGTTCGGTTATGCGACAAATGAAAGTCCCGAGCTGATGCCGCTGCCGATTCTGCTCGCGCACAAACTCACGAAAAGGCTCGCCGATGCGCGTCGCGCCGGAATCCCCAATTTCTTACGGCCGGACGGCAAGTCGCAGGTCAGCGTTGAATACGATGGCGATAAGCCCGTGCGTATCGACACTGTTGTGATTTCAACCCAGCACGGGCCCGAAGCCTCCAGCGCGCAGATTCGCGAAGAAGTCATTGAGCACATCATTAAGCCGACATTGCCGCCCGCCTTACTGGATTCGAAGACGAAATATCACATCAACCCGACGGGCCGATTCGTTGTCGGTGGACCTCAGGGCGACTGCGGTTTGACGGGCCGAAAGATAATTGTCGACAGCTACGGCGGTATGGGCCGTCATGGCGGTGGTGCATTCTCCGGAAAAGATCCGACGAAGGTGGATCGCTCGGCCTGCTACATGGCTCGATATATCGCCAAGAATGTTGTGGCTGCAGGGTTGGCCGACCGTGTGGAAATCCAGCTTGCGTACGCCATTGGTGTCGCCGATCCGGTGTCAGTGAGCGTCGATACATTCGGCACAGGCAAGATTGATCAGGACAAGATTTCCGAATTAGTTCGTGAGAACTTCCAACTTACGCCTCGCGGTATCATCGAATCGCTTGATCTGCGCCGACCGATTTATCGCAAGACCGCCAGCTATGGCCATTTCGGCCGGAACGAACCCGAATTCAGCTGGGAGAAGACAGATAAGGCTGGCAAGCTGAAGGACCAAGCCGGGCTGTAAAAAACACAAACGCGGGCTTTAGCCGGGCTTTAGCCCGCGTTTTGTCTTTAATTTCCGTAATGCGTCAGAAAGGCTTCAGCCAAAGCCGCGCTGAGCGCCGCTTTCCTCGTCGGTGCTAGCGAGGCATAGCACGCTTCCTGATGTAGGCCGTAAACGAATCGATATCTCACCGAAAATTTGCCGTCCGGCAGTTCCTCTTCACGAATCCTTTGGATAAGTCCGTGAAGTTCATCCAACTCATGCAGGGCTTCCTCAACGTCTTCAGAGTGCATTTGCATGGTAGCTGCCAGCACTGCCGAATCAAATTCCCGGCCCTGAACACTTGCCGTCACGAGCAGTTGACGATGTGTGTCGTCCAGGCGGTCCAGCCTGGCCCGGATCATATGGCGGATGGAGTCGCTCTTTTCGTCGCGGCCGCGGAGGAGTTCTCGCAGGAATAATGGGTTGCCGTCGGATTTTGCATGAAGGATCTCCGCGTAGTCGGGCGGGTAATCCGCGTTCGGCTGCTCGATGGCGAGATACTGTTCGATATGTTTCCGAGTCAATGGAGCCAAACGGATTTCAGTGCAAGCTCCGCGGCCCAAGAGATCCGAACGAAGGCGCAAGAACGGATGGCTCTTGACCTTCATCTCAACCACCCGGTAGGCGATGATCATCAGGACACGAGTGGATTCCAGCCGTGTCGCGAGAAAAGCCAGCAGATCGACTGAGCCTACATCCGCCCAATGGAAGTCGTCGATCACAATAATCAGCGGGTGAACAGGAGATATTTGCCTGCAAAACTCCAGTAGCTCCCGGTGCATTCTCCGCGGAACACCGGAACCGTTATGAGAAATCTCGCGATGCCAGCTTGGCGCTGACTTCGCCATGACCGTGCTGATGGTGGGTTCCTGCGCGAGCGCGCTCAAGCTTTCAATCCATGGCATGAACGGTTCGCCTTCTGTAAAGGATTCCGAGCAACGGCCGCGTGCGAGGTGAAACGTTTGCCCATCGCGCTTCAAATCATCAAGAAACGCGTCAATCAGCGCGGTCTTCCCAACCCCAACGTCACCGCTGATACAGACGACGTCACCACGACCCTGTTGCGCCCGGTCATACGCCTGGCTGAGCGTATCGCGCTCGAATTCGCGGCCGACGATTTGGTACGCACGAGTGTTTGAAACCGTTCTCGCGGTTCCTGTCGGAGGTTGGTAATTGATGACACGTATGGGAGCGACGAAACGGTAACCCGTTTTAGGAATCGTTTCGATATATCTGTGGTCGCTTGGCTTCTCTTCCAGTACCTTGCGCAGCGTGGACACATTCCGGTTCAGATTCCCTTCTTCGACGAAACTATCCGGCCAGACACACTTCATAAGCTCTTCTTTGGTGACGGCCTCGCCTGCCCGTTCCAGAAGACTGAGCAGAATTTTAAATACCGTCGGCGAGATCGGCCGAGCGCGGCCGGCCCTGCTTAAGAGAAACAGTCCAGTGTCGACGCGAAACTCATCGAATTCGTAGATCCGTCTTTTTGTCAGCATGCCGCCATGCCAGGCATTTCGGTTTCCGAAGGGCGGCACATTGTAATGCCAAGGGTTGGAGCTTCACTACGGAGTTGAATGCTATCCTGCCGGATAGAGTGATCGACGAGAAAGATAGGCCGTCGGGGATACGTCAAAGTAGCCGCCGAAGGAAAATGGCCACAAAAAGGCTCGCTGAAGGCTGACGGCTGAACGCGCGCGGCAGCCGAATCCTCAATTTGGTTGCGGCGGCAGCCGCGCTTTGCCTTTTTGTGGCAATTCCAAGTTCTACGTCTTGACCCGTAACATCATCCAGATGCCCCCGAAGCCGAAAATCAGGTTCGGAAACCAGGCTGCGACGAACGGCGAAAGGCGGTTAATTCCCCCGAGTTTGTCGAAGAATTCAAACATCGACCAGTAGAAGATACCAACAGCAAGGCAAAGCCCGATGCCGTAGAAGGCGCCCTTTTTTCCGGTTGTAAAAGAGAAGGGAATCCCGATGATCGCCATAATAAACGACACCAGCGGAAAGGAAAGCTTACGGTACAGATCGACCATTAATCCGCTAACGTCGAATCCACTCTGCTTCAGGCTTGTAACGTATCGTTTAAGCTCTGGATATGTCATTTGTGCAGCGGTTCGGACTTCCTTCTTGAAATAGTCCGGCCGGTCGAGTTCACGCACTTCGAGGCTCGTGAACGGCTGATAATCTACGGAGCCACCTGTACCAATCCGCCGCGTCCAACCATCTTCAAACTTCCACATCGCGCCGTCCCAAGTGGCGCGCGTGGCGAACATCCACTCGGTGAGTTCAAAGCTGTTCGGCTTGAACCCAAAGATGGAAATGCCGCCGAAGACGTCTTGGTCCGGATCGAAGTAGTTGTAGTGGTAGATGCGCTCTCCGGAGCCTGCCATCCATTTTCGCTGGGGGTCGCGGTATGTCTGCGGCGCGCGACCTTTGATGATGTCGTGATATTCGTCCTGCAGCTGGTTTGCGTATGGCAGCATGAAATCTTGAAGGAAGTAAATGCCGGCAGAAAGCAAGAGACCCATGAGCAACAGCGGCATTGCCATTCGATACAAACTGACGGCGCCGGCTTTCACCGCCAGAATCTCATTCGTCTTCGTGAGTGTTCCCAAGTCGATCAGGATTGCAAGCAAGACGGTCAGCGGAATCACGTAATACAGGATCTGTGGCAGCAGGTATACAAAATAAGTAATCACCGTGGCGCTCTCGACCTTGTTCTTCACGATGTCAGGCAAAAGCTCAAAGAGCGTTACCAGGATGAATAGCGCCACAAATGCAACGAGAACGAGTGTAAAGAAAAACCAAAATCCCCGAAGCACGTAGGCGTCCAGCAAGCGGAAAAATTTTGGATGATGCGTCAGGGAATAAGTCCACTGACGGAGCCGCTTGCGGGTCGTGCGAGCCTCGGCACGCTTCTCGGAAAACCATCGCATGATGCTAGCCAGCGAGTTCAACAACCGGTTGTCATGTTCGCGGTTGGAGCGTGCTATCAGTAGCGTTCCGAGCGCAGCGAAAGCGAGGTTCGGCAACCATGCGCCCAGAAACGGCGAGAATTGGGCGTTACTGGCGATGCGGGTTCCTCCGACGAACACGAGGTAATACAGGAGCATCAAGATGAGACTGAGGACAAGTCCCATCGACTTGCTACCTCGGGTCGTTGAGACGCCCAGTGGCAGACCGGCCAGAGTGAAAATCAAGCAGGCGAAAGGCAGCGCGAAACGGCGGTGAAACTCGACACGTTCCTCATAAGTGGCCGTGCCGGCCTTCATCGCGTTCCACAAAGCAGCGGTCGGCATTTCCGAAATAACGATTTTGTCCTGCTTCGTCGGGGCTTGAGGCATCGGCACGGAGAGCGTCGTTGTGTCGAACGTGTCGTAGGAGTACCGATGTGGTGACCGCGGCGATACAACGTGCGTGCTTCCGTCGGTTAAAGTGAGGGCGAACGTCCGGTGCTCTTCATCCTTCGTCACTGCTCCCGATCGCGCAAATGTCACTCGAATTTCATCCGGCTGGCTCATATCCGCCCAAAGGATGCCCTGCCAATTAAAACCTTCGCGGGCGATGTTCTGAACGTAGAGCACAAAATTTGTAAGGCTTTCGTTGAAGACTCGCGGCTTCACCTCGAGGGAAACCTGCCTGGCGAGGAACTCATATCGCACGTCCCGCAAACGGGCCGCCGTCTGCGGCGCAATCCAAACGGTCATTGCCAGATTCGCCACGAATGCCAGTATGCCCAAACTCAGCACCGGCGCGAGGAGCCGTACCATCGAAATGCCCGTGGCTCGAAATGCAATAGCCTCACTGTCGGACGACATTCTTCCGAATCCCGTCAAAATGCCAACCAGCACGGCCATCGGAATCGTGAAAGTTAAAACGTTCGGAATGTATGCAATTGAAATGGCCCAGATATCCCGGAACGTTGCCGACTGCCGGACGATTAATTCCAAAAGCCATCCGATTTCACGAGAGAAGGCGAGGAACGCGACGAACGTCAGCGCCACCAGCGCAATCAGGAATGGGTACAGAATTTCCCTAAAGATGTAGCGGTCGAGAATTCTCATAGCGCAAAGGGACGAGGGGGCGGCCCCTCGTCCCCTGACATTCTGCCACCAATAGCTGCCAAAATGCCTACCAACACGGCCCTTGGAATGGTAAAAGTTAGAACCTTCGATATATGTCTGTTCTCGTTTCATTTCTCTGGCACATGCACCAGCCGTTCTACAAGGATCTGGTGCGCCAATGCTATGTCATGCCGTGGGCTTACTTACACGGAACGAAAGACTATCTGGGCATGGCAGCACTGGCCGGAGAGTTTCCGGACCTTCACCAAACGTTCAATTTGGTTCCGTCATTAGTCGTCCAGCTCGAAGAGTACGCTTGCAGAAAGGCGCGGGACGAGTGTTTCGACTTGGCATTTAAACCGGTTGACGAACTCAGCGATGAGGACCGAACACTGATCATTGAACGATTCT
>QHXA01000080.1:0-1342 GCA_003222755.1 Acidobacteriota bacterium | reverse complement strand
TGCTTCCGGGCGCCACAGTTTTTCGGATCAAGATATACGTGACATTCAGGTCTGGTGGACCTTGGCTTGGATGGACTATGACCGGCGGCCAAAAAAGTTGGTTGCGAAAGGGAAAAACTTCACTGAAAAAGACAAAACGGGACTGCGGCGACTGGTCGTCCAAACGATTCGCGCGATCATTCCCAAATATCGACAACTTCAGGATGACGGCTTGATCGAGATCTCGACGACGCCGTTCTACCATCCCATCTTGCCTATTCTGATCGACAGCCAGGTCGATGGAAGAGTCCCTGTTGACGTTCACTTTCCCTACGACGCTCGCGAACAGTTAGCACGCGCACAGGCCTTCATGAGTAAACGCTTCAAGGAAACGCCGCAAGGTCTCTGGCCGTCGGAAGCATCCGTGTCGAATGATGTTGCCATGGTGGCGTCATCGTTGGGTTTTAAATGGATCGCAACCGATGAGGGCATTCTCGCAAAATCCGGTATCGACCTGAGTTGGGATAATCGGCGCCGGCTGTATCATCCGTACAAACGTGGTGAGATAACGATCTTTTTCCGCGATCGCACACTGTCGGACCTCATCGGCTTTCAATATATGCATGCGCCCGCAACCGAGAGCGCGAACGATTTGATCCAGCGGCTCAAAACCATAGGTGACGGCTCACACGTGCTCATCGCCTTAGATGGCGAAAATCCCTGGGACTACTATCCGAATAGCGGGCGCGATTTTCTGAGACGTGTGTTTGAAGGTATTCAGAATGATCCGGCGTTGGAAGCCGTCACGTTATCCGAGGCACGCGCGAGAATGCCTGCGGAGAGGCTTGACTGGCTGGCGGCAGGATCATGGGCAAATGCGAACTTCAATATATGGATCGGACATCCCGAGGACCATCAGGCGTGGCAATGGATCATACGGGCTCGGGAAGCACTGATGGCTCGTAAAGGTCAAGTTGCGGACGATAAGTGGAATCTTGCTTACGAAGAGTTACTGATTTCCGAAGGCAGTGATTGGATGTGGTGGTTCGGAAACGACTTTTCAAGCGACAGCGACGCAATCTTTGATTCGCTCTTCCGGCAACATATTGGAAACATTTTTCAGTTGATCGGATTGCCGGAACCGCAAGGCTTGAAGAATCCGATCAAGAAGAATCTCGGAGGCCGCAACCTGGTGATGGCTCCGCCGCCCCTACAGTAGGTCTTCGATCACCTCGAACAGTTCGTTGCGCGGTAACGACGATGTCGCGGTGTGGCCAACACCGCCTTCCTGCCAGTACACGGTGAGCTTTCCGTCATCTTCGAAAAGCAATCCGCGAGCGCCGCGAATGTCCAGCATCTCGGG
>QHXA01000079.1 GCA_003222755.1 Acidobacteriota bacterium | reverse complement strand
ACCAGCAGAATAGGAACTGTGGCAATTGTCCAAACGAGCCTTTTCATACCGCACCTACGTTATGTTGTCTTATTTGGCATCTTCGATTGGCAGGTCGTCGGGGTCCCCACCGGCGAACATTTTGGCGGAATCGAAGAAACCTGCTGCGGTTAAATGCATCTCGACGTTTTTGTTGCCCTTGTTTTCCCAGAACCAACCATGGATACCGGTGCTCGGCGCCGTGAAAGAGCCATGCGAGTGGTCCTTGCCGATCTGATTATCGAGTTCGTAGCTGTCGTAGTAATCGGGGTTCGGTTTCTGATCCGGCTCACCATGGAACTCGAACATCAACTTCCCGGAAGCCTTCCACGAATAAACCATCACGGCGCCTTTCTGCATGTGGTACTTGATTTCAACGCCTTCGCCGGGATGCAACGCCAAGTCTTCGGAGTCGACCTTATAAATGCTGGGTTGTGATGTGTAGGTCATGGCGGGCAACACCTGCTGTCCGCCGGCGGGCAGAATTGCGGGTGAGGGTTTGCCGGATGCGGGTTTGGAAAGCTCGGTCAGCCGGAGGGCGGCGCCGGTGTGCAGTGGATCGAAACCATACTCCGCCGGCAATACCACGGTGAACAGAAGAATCGCTGCGATTCCGGCTGCAACAGCGGTTGCCTTTGCGATAGCGCGTTTGGAGGGTGCTTCGAGCTTGGGCAGATCTTGTTCCTGGATCATGGTTCTCCTTTTCGTTTAGGCCAAGAAATATCCCGCCAGCTGATACCCCACCAAGATAAAGCCGCCGGTCATTAATGCAGTGTTCGTTACAAAAGCGTGGCGCAGAAAGCCGCCTCGAGTCCGCCAATAGCTCAACGCGATGAGCACTGCCGTCAACGCCAGTACCTGGCCGATTTCGACTCCGATGTTGAAACTCACGATGTTAGCGACCAGTCCTTTCTGCGAAAGCGCGAACTCCTGAAGCTTCGTTGCGAGGCCAAACCCATGGAACAAACCGAAAATCAGCACAGCCCACTTGGTATTCGGTTGGAACCCGAGGAATCGTTTGAAGCCATCCATGTTGTCGAAAGCCTTGTAGATAACCGATAGACCGATGATTGCGTCAATCACGTACGAGTTTGCACGCACGCCACCGAGCACGCCGACCAGTAGAGTGAGGCTGTGCCCGATCGTGAAGAGGCTGACGTATTGAACAACATCCTTCAGGCGATAAAGGAAAAATATGACGCCGACCAGAAACAGCAAATGGTCATAACCGGTGACCATGTGTTTCGCTCCGAGATACATGAACGGAGCAATAGCGCGGCCTTGATTCGCCTGTACAAATTTTGCGTCATTCTTAGAGACATTGTGGGCGCTTGCAGGGATGAGTGGTAGCAACGTTGATACGAGCGTTGCAAGAGCAATCAGAACAATTCGTTTTTTATTCATACAGAATTCCTATTCAATGTGGAAAGGCGGACGCTAAAGCCCGCCTTGTCCGCATTGGACGCAACACCATACCTCAAATAGAGAGCGCCGGCGAAGCAATCAGGACCGCCGGCGCCCAGCCGTCTACTTGTGGTCTGCGTGCGTTTCGCTGTGCGCCGCTGGTTTGCCTTTCGCATCTGTTTTGGCTGGCGGTGCCGCGCCGATCTTTATCTCCTCTGCGGTAAACATCTTCATCTTTTCGTCCATCTTGGCATCGATGACCACGCGCGTACCGACTTTCAGATCTGCAGCCGTGGCAGCCTTCGAACCAGCTATGTACTTGGTCGTCTTTTCCAGCATGACAATTTCGGACTTGCCTTCTTGAGTTTTGACCGTGACATGGTTTCCATTGACCGCTGTAACTGTTCCCATGATGTGTGTCGCGTCACCGTGCGCCAACAACAGCGTGGCGGCGACGAAAATTGAGACTGTCGAAAGTATCAAGCATTTACGCATTTGGTGTTTGCTCCTTGGATTCAATTAATCGTGTTTATGGCCAGGAATTGATGGTGGCTGACTGTCGTCACCCTCCAGAAATCTTCGTATCGTTTCTTCTTCCTTCAGTTCATCGGGAGTTTTCGGATTCATGCTCTTCATTGTTTCGATTTCTTCGGGAGTGATATTCGGCAGATGCCGGATGAAGTGCACGAGTTTCCAACTGTCGAGATCCTCCTTTCCTTCCTCGCCAAAAGCGGGCATACCGGTTAGCCGGATTCCGTTGTGGATCATGTAGAACAATTCGCCATCAGTGAGCTCTTGTGTCTCTGACTTACGCAAATCGGGAGGCTTCGGATAAAGGCCTTTTCCAATAGGCGTGTCGCCGCTGCCGTCGTTCGCGTGACAGAAGGCACAGTGGTCAGCAAAGTGAGCCATCGCATCTGTGAGCACTTCCTGTGATGCCGCTACAGGATTTTGCGCTTCTTTCGCTGCTCTCGGTGTTGCCAAGCTTCGGACCCGGCGGGCCACGAAAGCTTCCACAGCCGTAGGCTCCTGTCGCGCGCTGAAGCCGCGGCCGATGATCAGCCAGGCCGAAAGTATAGCAACGGCAATTGCTATCGTGAGGACTACAATTGCGATCTTAGTCTTGCCCATGCCTACCTTGCCGTTGACGTGCATTGTTTAGTGCTGGTGCATTATCTGCATATGTGCTGCAGCATTGCCGGTTGGCCGGAGACGCAGAAACACGCTGTAGCCCGTTGGATGACTACCATAGATGGATTTCATCCCTGACGTCAGCCCATAGACCGTGAGCTGAGCTCCTGCGCCGACTTTGATCGAAGATACACCAATTGGGAGATCGCGTTCGTAGCCGAATGTGTACGCCTGAACCCGGCCAATCGGCTCTTCTCCTATTGACAGCCCTGCCGGGGTTTCACCAACCAAGATCGTCCGGTCCCGGTCGGCATTTTCAATCCGTGTCCACATCCAGTTGTTGCTGAGGAAATTCACAGTAGATTCGGCCGTGTACGCATTGAAAATGCGACGGCCATGAGATTCGAGATCCTTGTTACGGCCCCAGATCACGCTTGTTGAAATATGACCGGAGGAAAATCGAATGTTGTGATGAATGGATGCGGTAGTCCGAAGCGTATCCAAGTCTGGTTCCAAAGCTTCCCGGTTATTGATTCGCCCAATCGAAAACTGCCCTGAAAAATGGTTACCCGCAGCGAGTGTCAACCGGGATGCAAACGAATCCGGCTTGCCTGGATCTATATTCCAACGATTCTCATTCGGCTCTCGACCATGAAAAGTCGAAGCCTCAAGCTGCAGTGGACCTCCAGCAAAACCGATCGTGATGACACTATCGGAAATGTGCGTGGAGTCCTGTTGGTGATGACCCAAAGCCGCGACTGGATTTTCCGATGCGGACGACCGGTGCGGATAGGCCGTCGGGCCGAGAGCGGGTTCTCCAACGGGACCGCCATATATGAACAGTTGGGCCTTCTCGTTGAGCTTGAAATCGTACCTCCCTGCAATCTCCATGAAGAGTTCGTGGGGATGTTGTCCATCAACAATTGGCAGCCCGTAAGCCGTTTCTCCCAACTGGAAAAGCTCCGGATACCTTCTCTTCGTGACGGTGGCCGGTTCGAGGCTCAGCATTGTTCGGAGCGAAATCGAATTCCGGCCGTATTGACGCGTGAGCGCCGGCATCAGCCAATTCGATGAATAAAACTTGTCTCGTCCCCTTGGACCAGTTTGTTGGGTATCAACAATGAACGCATTGGCATGGAACATGAACGTCCAGTTGCCCAGACTCGTATGAATCATTGGTTCGGATTCCGACGTCGCTTTGGGCTGAATACTGGTGCCTGAAGACAAAAATCCCACTGAGTTTTCCATGCCCGGCATGCTCATCCCTTGGGCTTGGAGTCTAGCAGCGACTGCCACTAATCCGAGCAACAGAAGTGCGGCATAGGAATACCTATATCTTCGATGCATGTGTCCTCGATGAACGGAAAAGAATTCAGCTACAAGTGCAGGTGCGACTGAGGATCAGATTCTGAGGACGAGGGCGTGAGTCGGTGGCGAAGAGACGAGAGCGTTGCCGATCTGGGTTACAACGGTTCGATGGCAGCTGAGTTGGTCCGAAGAGATTGGCAAAAAATCGGATTCAACTGCGGTCGACTGAAACAGGCACTTCGAAACCGGCGTAATCTTAAACGCAACTGTCTGAGCCTGCCCGCAGGCATTTCCACTATCGTGCCCGTGCTGAGAAGACTGTCGTCCGGACGGTGTCGCCGGTGAACCTTGTCCATGCTGATGACACGTTGCCTGCTCCGCGGGAGACGGCGTACTCAGGCACTGCACGCCGCATTGGGAGTGAACCACGATCATCAGGATGAGTATTAAGTAAATGACCTTCATCGCTGGCCAGTCGAACGGGAATATGATAGTTCAACTTTGTCCATTTTGCGCACGCCGGAGGCGTGTCAGGAAATTAGCCGAGGGGTTAAGCGAGCGCAACCCCCGGTTATCTGAAACCAAGACAGCCGCGCCCTGAAAAGGGTGCGAGGAGTCCGCGACACCCTTTCAGGGTGCGATTCCTAACCTTTCTACGCAGTCCAGGGGTACGCACAAAACGCGTACCCCTGGCTAATTTCCCAGCACGCCTCCGGCGTGCGCAAATGTCCAAACTGCTTGCACGCCCCGGTATCCGCAAGCGACGCGGCTGAATCGGCCTTGACATCCTGTGTACCTCTCGTCCACTTTATACATAGTGAAACAGCTGAACATGGTCGCGGCAATACTCGGCTTGGCAATTCTTCTCGTGAACACAGGAGATTGCGTGAATCTCGCATTCGCCGACGCAAAAGCCGCGGAGTGCTGCCTCAAAGAGAATTGCCCCTTGGCGTCTGCGGCTCAGATGGATTCTTGCTGCAATCGTCCCGTTTCCCCTGCTAAGTACATCCAAACAGCACCGCAACAATCCACACAACGTTCAGTTCAACATCTTGATTTTCCCGCAGACTCACTTGCTGGACCGATTCTGAAACTTGATGCCAAGTCCTCCGTGGATGCGACGCTTCACGCACCTCCATCCGGGCTTAAGACTTTATTCACGCCTCTCCTAATCTGATTCCTCCCGCTGGATAGCTCCAGCTCATTTCCAAACTCTCTTCAACTATCTTTTGGGAGGATTCATGCTCGGCAGACCTCGTCTTGTTCTCACCGTGTGTCTCGTAATGGCGCTTGCGGAAACGGCCGTTGCTCAACAACAGCCCGTTACATCGCTTCAACAACTCCTTGAGCAACTTGAAAAGAGCAATCCGGAAATCCGCGCCGCGCACTTTCGGTTTGAGGCGGCGACGAAGCGGCCGTCACAGGTGAGTACTCTGCCTGAACCAAAACTCACGTTGGTCAATTTTGGTGTCGGGCAGCCGTTTTCGAGCTTGAACGTCAGCGAGTTTGCGTATCGCGGGATTGGCATTTCACAGGAAATTCCGTTCCCCGGCAAGCTGGCCCTCGCCGCCGAGGAAGCGCAGCGTGAAGCCGACAGTGAACGACAGAATTACAAGTCGATCGTTTTGGAAAAGATGTCTCAACTTAAGACTGCATACTATGACTGGTATTTCGTAACGAAGGCCATCGACATCACGACGAAGAACCGCGATCTGTTAGATCGATTCGAGCAGATTGCCAGAGCACGCTACGCCGTAGGCAAAGGCATACAACCCGATGTGCTGAAGGCGCAGGTCGAAGTTTCAGGCCTCGCTCAACGATTAGAAATTCTCGACCAAAAAAAGCTCCTCGCAGAGGCACGAATTCGGTCCCTACTAAACTCCGAGATTCCACTCGGCCGGCCGGCTGACCTTCGAAAAACGCCCTTGCCGCTTAAGCTGGAATCGATCCTTCAAATGGTCGAAAGCGCCTCCCCGCGACTGCAAGCGAACCAGGCGATGGTTCAAAGCAGAGCTGTTGCCATCGACCGTGCCCGCAAAGAATATCGGCCCGATTTCAATTTCAGTGCGCAGTGGCAGAAGACCGCCTCGCAGTTTCCGGACTACTACATGGCGACGGCAGAGATAAAGCTGCCCGTCTATTTTTCGCGCAAGCAACGGCTTGGTGTCGAGGAAGCGCAAGCCCGCCTTCAGGAAGCCAGAGAAAACTATCAGGCAATGCGCCAGGACCTGGTCTTTGCAGCTAAAGACAAGTACTTCACTGCAATGACAAGCGAAAAGCTCTTGGCTCTCTATGAGTCCGGAATCATTCCCCAGTCCTCAACGGCCTTGGAGTCGGCGCTCTCGGGCTATGAGGTAGGAAACGTAGACTTCCTCACGCTGCTCAATAACTCGATCACCCTGCTGAATTACGAGATGCAGTACTACCAGGAATTAACGAAGCACGAGCAAGCGCTCGCTGAACTCGAGCCATTGATTGGAATGGAGCTAACTCATGACTGAGCCAAATGAAGAGATTCGTGAAACGGTGACTCCGCACGGAACCCGGCGAAAACTCTGGTTCATCCTGCTCGGGTTTATTGTCGCAGCGGGCTTGGGGCTCTATTTCTATAAATGGAATTTTTCCGAAGCAGCCGGCACAGGCGACAGTGTGCGGAAGGGCGATGCTCCGGCAACCATGCCTGGCATGACGATGGGGAATCAGAATTCCAATCCGTCCCCCGCTGCAGGCGCTTCCATCGGACAAATCTACATTGCGCCGGAACGACAACAACTCATCGGCGTAAAACTCGCGTCCGCCGAAATGAAGTCGCTTGTCAAAGAAATCCGGACCGTTGGCCGGGTTGCGTATGACGAAACGAAAATCGCCCATATCCATACGAGGGTTTCCGGCTTTGTCGAAGAAGTCTTTGCCGATTACGTCGGCAAATCCGTCAAGGTGGGCGAGCCACTGTTCACGATCTACAGTCCGGATCTTGTCGCCACTCAGCAGGAGTATCTGCTTGCCCTCAAATCCAACGCGGTCTTGAAAGACAGCGCATTTCCATGGGTCTCCGGCGGTTCCAATAATTTGCTCGAAGCGGCGCGGCAACGGCTGCTGTTGTGGGACATTGCTCCATCCGAAATCGAAGCGCTCGAAAAACAAGGCGAGGTCAAACGTGCTCTCGCCATCCACTCTCCCGTCAGCGGAGTAGTGACGGAACGGCAGGCCTACCATCACGGCAGGTATGTCACGCCAGAGATGGACCTGTACACAATCGTCGACCTCTCCCGCGTGTGGGTCCTTGGGCAAGTATACGAATCCGACTTGCCTCTTCTGAGATCCGGTCAGATGGTCCAGATTGAGCTGCCGTACAGCTCGAATCTCAATAAGCGGCAAGGCCGTGTTGTATTCATATCCCCGACACTCGATCCCAAAACGCGAGCTACCGATGGAATTCCCGAATCCTGACCTGGCACTCAAACCAGACATGTTTGTGAACTTTAATTTGAGCATACCGCTTGGACGACAACTCGCCGTGCCGGCAGACGCCGTCCTCGACACCGGAACGCAGCAATATGTTTTCGTCGATAAAGGACAAGGTTATTTTGAGCCGCGTCAGATCAAGGTTGGCGCCCGCACCGAGGACGTTTACGCGATCGAAAGCGGATTGAAGGCTGGCGAGCAGGTTGTAACATCGGCGAATTTCATCCTCGATTCGGAGAGTCAGCTGAAGGGCGCCTTCGCAAATATGGGCGAAGCGTCGCGTGTGCCGGTCGGCGCACCAGTTCCTGGCGCGCAAACTCTTCAGGTCGAGGTTCTCGAGCCCAAGACCGCGAAGCCCGGCAGCAACAGTATCCGCCTGCGACTCAAGGACTCTTCTGGCAAGCCGATCGAGGGTGCTGAAGTGGAGGTCGGTCTGTTCATGCCGCAGATGGGGAATATGCCGCCGATGAGTTCGAATGCAGCACTCACAGATGAAGGCGGTGGAGTCTATTCCGGAGCAATCCAATTCTTAATGGCGTGGACGTGGGAAACCACGGTCACGGCGAAGAAGAACGGGCAAGTGATTGGAAGCGCCAAAACCACGATAACGGCCAGGTAACGGCGTGAAGAGAACAAATCGATGATCAATCGAATCATTGAATACTGCGGCGACAATCGCGGCATTGTCATCATCCTCGTTGCGATGCTGGTGTTTGCCGGCTTGTATTCCATGCGTCAGATCCCGCTCGACGCGATTCCGGATCTCTCCGATCCGCAAGTGATCATCTACACGGAATGGCCCGGCCGAAGTCCCAACCTCGTCGAGGACCAGATCACGTACCCCGTCGTGTCCGCAATGTTGGCGGCGCCGCGCGTCAGTGCCGTGCGCGGAATTTCCGATTATGGCTTCTCCTATGTATACGTGATTTTCGAGGAAGGCACCGACATCTACTGGGGCCGCAGCCGCGTGCTCGAATACATGAGCAAAATCGGAGGCAAGCTTCCCGAGGGCGTCTCGCCGCGGCTTGGGCCGGATGCAACGGGTGTTGGTTGGGCATTTCAGTACGCACTCGTGGATAAAACCGGAACAAACAATCTGGCTCAATTGCGTTCATTCAATGACTGGTACATGCGGTATTGGCTGGAGAGCGTACCGGGTGTGGCGGAAGTTGCGACCGTGGGCGGGTTCGTCAAGCAATACCAGGTCAACGTCGATCCGAACAAGCTGCGAGTGTACGGAATCCCAATCAACAAACTGATGCAGGTGATTCACGACAGCAATAGCGAAGTCGGCGGCCGCGTTGTCGAGTTCACCGGCAAAGAGTATCTGGTCCGGGGGCGTGGCTACATTCAGACCGTTCACGACATCGAAAAACTGCCGCTCGGCACTGATGGAAAAGGTACGCCGATCCTTATCAGCGACGTTGCGCGTGTCGAACTGGGACCGGACATGCGGCGTGGCGTCGCCGAGTTCAACGGTGAAGGCGAAGTCACCGGCGGTATAGTCGTCGTTCGCTACGGCCAAAACGTGATGAACGTCATTCAGGCCGTTAAGCGGAAAATCGAGGAAGTCCGAACCAGTCTGCCCCAGGGTGTTGACGTGGTCGTGACGTATGATCGTTCCGATCTCATCGCGCGTTCCATTGATACGCTCAAGCGCACTCTCATTGAAGAGCTGATCATCGTCAGTCTCGTCATCCTGATCTTTCTGTGGCACCTTCCGAGCGCGATTATTCCGATCATCACGATCCCAATCGCTGTCATCCTTGCCTTCGTTCCGATGTATGCCGGCGGCATTACATCCAACATCATGTCCCTCGGTGGCATTGCTATTGCCATTGGCGCGATGGTGGACGCCGCGATTGTCGTTGTCGAGCAGACCCACAAAAAGCTCGAGCACTGGGAAGCGGAAGGGCGCCACGGCAGCGCGCAGCGTGTGATCATTGATGCGGTGAAGGAAGTCGGAGGTCCCAGCTTCTTTTCTCTACTGGTGATAGCCGTCTCATTTATGCCCATCTTCGCCCTTCAATATCAGGAAGGACGACTTTTCAAGCCGCTTGCATTCACGAAGAACTTCTCGATGGCGATTGCGGCCTTTCTCGCCATTACTTTGGATCCCGCGATGCGCCTTTTGTTCATGCGGACCCAGCCTTTCGCGTTTCGGCCGCGATGGCTCGCGAGAGTGGCCAATGCGATCCTCGTTGGCAGAATTCACAGCGAAGAAAACCATCCGGTGAGCCGTCCGCTGATGCGTATTTACCATCCGGTCGTGCGGTTCGTGTTGAATCACAAATGGCTCGTGATTACGGCTGCACTCCTGCTCGTTGCGATAACGGTTCCCGTGTACTTACGGCTCGGTTCTGAATTCATGCCTCCGCTGAATGAGGGCACGATCCTATACATGCCGATCACTTTGCCCGGCATCTCGGTAACTGAAGCCGCAAGGTACCTTCAGATTCAAGACAAACTCTTGATGCAGTTTCCGGAAGTTCAAAGCGTGTTCGGAAAGATTGGGAAATCCGAGACCGCCACGGATCCGGCGCCCATGAGCATGGTCGAAACGACCGTAGTGCTGAAACCGGAGAAGGAGTGGAGGCAAATGCACAGAGATCGTTGGTATTCGCGGTGGAGTCCGGCATTCATAAAGCCGCCGCTTCGCCGCATCTGGCCGGAGGATGGACCGATCGGCTGGGAGCAGCTCATCGAAGAAATGGATCGGACGGTCCAGATTCCCACTTTTGCAAACGCCTGGCTCTTTCCGATCCGAACGCGCATCGACATGATCACAACCGGAATTCGGACCCCGGTCGGCATCAAAGTTCTTGGCCCGGATCTCGACACGATCGACAAGATTGGACTGCAGCTTGAAAAGGTGCTGCAACCGATATCGGGCACGCGCAGCGCGTTCTTCGAGCGTGTCAGCGGCGGCTACTATCTCGATTTTCAGGTCCGGCGTGAGGAAGCCGCCCGCTATGGCCTCTCGGTTGGAGAAGTTCAGGACGTCATCGAATCGGCAATCGGCGGCGCCACAGTGACGACGACTGTCGAAGGCCGAGAGCGATATCCCGTCAATGTTCGCTACTCACGCGATTTTCGAGCCGACATACCGAATCTGAATAGAGTTCTCGTCTCTACGGCCGGTGGCGCTCAGGTACCAATCACACAACTCGCCGATATCACGTTGAGAACGGGACCATCGATGATCAAAAACGAAGAGGGGTTCCCGGCGGGTTTCGTGTATGTCGATGTGACCGGCCGCGATATGGGACGTTACGTTGAAGAGGCGAAGCGAGTGGTGGCGGACAAGGTCCAGTTGCCGCCGGGCTATCACCTGGTCTGGAGTGGACAATACGAGTACCTCCAGCGCGTGGTTGAGCGTCTCTGGGTTGTCGTGCCCATTACGCTGTTTATTGTCTTTTTGCTGCTCTTCTTCAATACTGGCTCCTTCGTCAAAACCGTGATCATCCTGCTCGCCGTTCCTTTCTCGGCAATCGGGGCGATCTGGCTTCTCTATCTCCTCAACTACAACATGAGCATCGCGGTGTGGGTGGGGTTGATCGCCTTATTGGGAGTTGATGCGGAAACCGCGGTGTTCATGCTGCTGTATCTTGATCTGGCCTACAACGAACGAAAGGCGAAGGGCCAGATGCGAAGCATTAACGATCTCAAAGCGGCTATTGAATATGGCGCCGTGAAACGCCTCCGACCGAAAGTCATGACGGTTGCGGTCATGTTTATGGGACTCGTTCCGATCATGTGGTCCACCGGGGCGGGTTCGGACGTGATGCGCAGAATCGCTGCTCCGATGATCGGAGGAATTTTCACCTCATTCATTCTGGAGTTAGTCGTTTATCCGGCCATTTACGAGATCTGGAAGGGCCGCGAAATGCGCAGGCTGGCTGAAACCGCGCCGTCTGTCACGTAGGAGATTTATATGTACATGCTATTACCACTTCTTCAAGTCCGCGTTCCGCAACGCAACAGACGGAATTTCAATATGAGGTCGTGCGGTCAAGGCCACTGCAAAAAGACGAACCGGGACAACTGCGCATCGACACGTCGGGCATTGAGTATCGGTCGGGCAATGGAAAGACCTCCATCCGTCTGCCTTTTATCGATGTCCATGAAATGGATGTCGCCGACCCCTCCGCCATTCGTAT
>QHXA01000078.1 GCA_003222755.1 Acidobacteriota bacterium | reverse complement strand
TTAGCGTGAACGCATTCCTCTCTTTTTTATATCGCAATCAAACGTACGTTCACATCGACGCAATTGCTCACGTCAACAAAGCGCGCAATCTGTTCGACCATTTCGAGCCGGGACTGCGCAATCTCGGCTCTGTTTGGCTGCCGCTCCCACATCTCGTGATGGCGCCGCTGGCCGCGATTGACGCGCTATGGAGGAGCGGCGCGGCTGGGAGTCTGGTCAGCGTCGCTTGTTTTATTGGAACGAGTCTTTTCCTGTTCTGGATTGGCTTAGCGTGGACCGGCTCGCGCGTGGTCGGGTGGGTAGCATTCATGTTATTCGCCCTGAATCCGCGCCTTATTTATTTCTTCACCACGCCTGAAAACGAAACACTGACGATCTTCTGCGCCGCGGGTCTTATTTACTATCTCGTTTGCTGGACACAAGACGAAACTTGGCGCGACCTCGCTCTCGCCGCGCTGTTCGCATTTGCCGGTACTTGGACTCGATACGAAGGTTGGGCACTGGCAGCCGCGGCGTGCGTCATTGTTTTTGTCGTTACCAGGACGCGGAGAATCGCGGCAACAATTCTCTTCACGGGCGCAGCCGTACTTGGACCGATGTTGTGGATGCTGTACAACCTGGTCTACTTCGATGATCCTTTGATGTTCACGTACGGTATCGGTTCCGCCCTCATCAACGATGCGGGAAAGTCGCTTGGAACGTCGGGCAAATGGCTCGAGAGTTTCATGAGGTACTTTATCGATATCGCATACAGCCTTAACCCCGGCGTACTGTGGCTCGCGTTTGGCGGATTCGCGTTCGCTCTCCTCCTTCTCCGCCACAGGAGTTGGCGGTCGACGTTCGTGATCGTTACGTCATCCGTCGCGATGTTTGCGTTCTATGTTCTGAATCTCTACAAGGGCAACATTTCAATCCTTCTTCCAGGTGTAGTGCCGAATGACCTGCAGTCCACCTACAATGTGCGATACGGCACGGTTATGGCCGCGACGATTCCTCTTTTCGCGAGCTTGTTTGTGTGCATCGTGTGGCGTCAAGTCGAAAGGCGGCGTGCATTCGCTCTACTGATGCTGGCGCCGCTTCTGTTGCACAATCCGATTCCAATCGCGAGCCGCGAAACTATCCAGCAGGAGTTCACGGCAAATGTGTTCTATAAGGAAGCCATTCACAACCAGAGTTTCTGGATGCCGCCGTTCGTCGAGGTATCGCAAAGGTTGGGTGATTCTGGGCTGATTATGACGAATACGCGGATTGTTCACGTCGTGGTTTGGGCTACGGGAATTCCGATGCGCCGATTCGTGACAGAAATGGATCAAGAGATCTGGGCGCGCAGCTTCAACAATATCGATCCGCGAATCCGGTGGGTTATCACCGAAGAGGGAGACCAACTCTGGCACGCCAAGGGAAAGTGGCTTCAAAACAATTGGCTTGAAGTCGCGAGCGCAAAAGGGCAGGTGACTGGAATAGTGCATCTATACCGCCGTCCCGATTAAGGACGGCTTTATAGGTTTTCGATATCCACCGGCTCTATTTGATCCGCCGGTGTAAACCCGAAAATCCTCGAATAGAAATACAACTCCGCTTCAATGGACCGCTGAATATTCGCTGCTTCGCGGAATCCATGCGCTTCGGTTGGGAATGTCACGTATGCGAAGGGCAGGTTTTTGGCCCGCAATGCGGCGATCATAACTTCCGCTTGTGAGGGCGGAACGACTTTGTCTTCTAATCCCTGAAGCAGGATCACCGGGCACGACAAATGTTCCGCAAAATGAACAGGAGAGCGCTTCTTGTACAGGTCCGTAGCCTCGGGATATGGTCCGATCAAACTCTGCTCGTATCTCGATTCGAATTTGTGCGTGTCATGCGCGAGCGCCTCCAGATCGGCGACACCATAGTAGCTCGCTCCGGCAGCGAATACGTTGTGAAAAACCAGCGCGCATAGCGTGGTGTATCCACCCGCGCTTCCGCCGCGGATGGCCATGCGCTGGCCATCAACATCACCACGGTTTTCCAGATAACGGGCGGCATTGATGCAATCCTCGACATCCACGATGCCCCAATTCCCTTTCAACCGCCCGCGATACTCGCGGCCATAGCCGGTGCTTCCGCCATAGTTCACATCGACGATGGCAAAACCCCGGCTGGTCCAGTATTGAACCGAGAGCCGCAGTGCAGGCGTTGTCGCGCTCGTCGGCCCGCCATGACTGATGACGAGTAGCGGCGGCCGCTCGCCGGCAGTACCGGCGAAATCTCTGTTTTTAGGCGGATAGAAAAGCGCGAATGCGGTTAGGCCATTCGACGTGGAAAATTCGATCGGTTGCGGTTGCGAGAAGTAAGTCTCATCAATGTTCACCTGAAGGCTGCCCTTCAGCACTTGCAGCGTGTCGGTCCGCAGGTCAAACGTCGCAACCTCGAGAGCTTTCGAGGGAGAAGCGGCAGCGAATAACAGCGTGTCCCGGCCATCCGATCGGATGCTTGCGAACGCGGAATAAGGAATCGGCAGCTTGCGCGGCGGCTGCTGGGATTGTAGATCCAACAGCATCACATGCTCGAATCCATATTCATTGACGATGCAAGCGACACGGCCACTTGAAAGGAAAACGTACCGTGTATAGCCGAACACCCATTGGGGCACGCCAACCTCAGCACTGGTTTCAAAAACCGGGACAATTGTTCCGGCTCGTTGAACGTACAGGTTCCACCAACCAGTGCGGTCGGAGATGAAGTACAGCGATCCATCGGGCGCCCACTCGGGCTGAAAAATCGATTCGGCCGAAGAGCCCGCAATATGCTGTAAGTCTGAGACGGATCCATCAGGTTTCAAATCACCAAGCCACAACTCGGTGCCGTCCCACGGCATTTGGGGATAACGCCAGCACGTCCAGGCGAGTTTCTTCCCATCGGGACTGATTCGAGGAAACGAATAGAAGTCATAGCCGCTCAGGATCACTTTGGGTTGGGCGGAACCATCTGCCGGCATTGCCACAATCTCATTGATCGCCTCGCGGCCCTGTTCGTGCCGTTCGCGAACGCAAATCACGGTCTTGCCGTCAGGGGTCACGCGCCCGTCTGCGTATCGCAAGCTTGCAGGCGACGGCGGTTCGGGGGTAATCGGGATCGGCGTGCCTGTTGGGTCCTGCCGATATAAACGCTGATCTTTGAAATTGGAAAAAAAGATGGTGTCGTTGTCGATCAAATAGGCGCCGCCGCCGTACTCGTGCACCCGCGTGCGCGCGTTGAACGGTTGCGGGATCGCATCGGACGGGCTCCCGTGAAGCGGACATCGAACAACAACGACGCGGCCGGCTTCCTCCGGACGACTCTCGAGCCAATAGAGATCGCCATTCGAAAAATGAAGTTCGCTGAACCCGATGCCCGCGGACGTAAGCAGCGCGCTCGTAATCGGAGATTTCCAGGAACCGAACGATGCAATGGTGGTCATAGTATTACCAGGGGACGCAAAAAAAACGTAGCACCGCTCCGCGGTGCCTGGCACTCGTCCTGTCTCACGCTTTCAACGCCTTTCCTGCTGCCTCAATTGTCCGGTCGATGTCTGTTTCCGTGTGCGCTGTGGAGATGAATGCGGCCTCGAATTGCGAGGGAGGCATATAGATTCCCTGTTGCAGCATCGAATGAAAGAATCGATTAAAACGCTGCGTATCGCATGTCTTTGCCGATTCGAAGTCGAATACGTCCCGATCCGTAAAGAACAGCGTGAACATTGAACCGACTCGGTTCACTCGAACCGGAACACCGGCGTTCGCAGCGGCATCAAGCAATCCGCGCTCAAGGCGAACACCAACCGCTTCGAGTTTGTCATATGGAATTTCCTTCTGCAGCCGGCGCAACGTCACGAGACCAGCCGTGACAGCAAGTGGATTACCCGACAAAGTTCCGGCTTGGTAAACGGGACCGGCCGGAGCGATGGCGTCCATGATCTCCGCGCGGCCGCCATAGGCGCCGACCGGCAGGCCGCCGCCGATGACTTTGCCCAATGTCGTGAGGTCGGGTGCGACGCCGTATTTCTCCTGCGCGCCGCCCAGTGCGACGCGGAAACCGGTCATGACCTCATCGAAGATTAAAAGAGCGCCGTGACGCCTTGTGAGATCGCGAAGAATTTTGAGGAAATCACCGCGCGGCGGCACACACCCCATATTTCCACCAATCGGCTCAACGATCACGCATGCAATTTCTTTCCAGTGCCGATGCGTGTTGAACTCTTTAACCAATGCCGCGGGATCATTGAACGGGAGCACTGTCGTCAATGCGGCGAGCGTTGCCGGAACCCCGGGACTATCCGGCAGTCCGAGCGTTGCGACGCCGGAACCGGCCTTAACGAGCAGGCTGTCGCCGTGACCATGGTAGCAGCCATCGAATTTCACAATGCGATCGCGACCCGTAAATCCACGCGCCAAACGGATCGCACTCAGCGTCGCTTCAGTCCCGGAATTGACAAGCCGGACCTTCTCAATCGAGGGAACGAGCCTCGCGATCAGTTCCGCGATTTCAACCTCGCGTTCCGTTGGCGCGCCGAACGATGTTCCGATTTCAAGGACCTCACGCAAGGCCTGGACGATTTCTGGCGGACGATGCCCGAAGATCAGCGGCCCCCACGAACCGATATAATCGATGTATTCCTTCCCGTCGGCATCCCACACGTGCGAACCGCTGCCACGCTCGATGAAGAGCGGCTTGCCGTCAACGGCGCGGAACGCCCGAACTGGTGAGTTCACCCCTCCGGGGATAACTTTCTGCGCACGACTGAAAAGTTCTTCGGATTTCGACATTTGTCTGTAGGGCGCCCCTACAGCATCTTTGCAAGTTCCAGTGCGTAATAGGTAATCAGAATGTCTGCACCGGCTCGCTTGATCGCGGTAGTCGTTTCCAGAATGATGCGCTCCCGCTCGATCCAGCCGGCGCGGGCCGCCGCTTCAATCATCGCGTATTCGCCGCTGACTTGATATGCCGCAAGTGGAAGGTCGAATTCCTCTCGGGCACGGGCGATGATATCCAGATATGCCATCGCCGGCTTCACCATCACGATGTCGGCGCCTTCTTCGATATCGAGCGCGATCTCGCGTAAGGCTTCGCGGGCATTCGGCGGATCCATCTGATAGCTTCGCCGATCGCCGAACTTCGGCGTCGAGCCGGCGGCTTCCCGGAACGGGCCATAAAAGCCAGACGCATACTTCGCGGAGTACGCCATGATCGGAGTATTGGTAAAACCATCCGAATCCAATGCCTGCCGAATAGCCGCGACACGCCCGTCCATCATGTCCGATGGAGCGACCATGTCCGCGCCCGCGCGCACATGGCTCACGGCAGCATCCGCCAGCAGCTTGAGTGTCGGGTCATTCTGAACATCATTGTGTTTGATCACGCCGCAATGCCCGTGCGACGTGTACTCGCACAGACACACGTCCGTAATCAGCAACAGGTCTCGAACATTCTCGCGTATCGCACGCAGTGCCTTCTGGACGATGCCATTCTCATCATAAGCATCGGAGCCGACCTCATCCTTTTCCGGCGGGATGCCAAACAGCAGAATGCCACCGATCCCGGCCTTCTCCGCTTCACGCGCAAGCTGGACTGCATTGTCAGTCGAGACGTTGAACTGCCCGGGCATGGAGCTGACTTCGGTACGAACCTTCTCGCCCGGACACACAAAAATCGGATAAATCATGGATTCCGGCGACAGTCGTGTTTCACGAACCAAATTGCGAAGACGTTGGGTACGCCGTAGCCGGCGCATGCGGTTTGTCGGAAACATTCTTTTAGCCTAAAACAGTCTCTCTCGCGGCCTGATCGTGCCAACGGAGCCGATATCTTTCAGAGTGAATGCGAATCGAAAGCGGCTTTCGACGCGGGCGCCCAGGTTGAATTGACTCACTTCGAAGCTCAGGCCGTAGCAGTTCGTATTATAGCCAACCTGTGCGGTCGACCCCTGGAAAAGTGAGTGCTGCACATCGTAAGAAAATCCAAAGGCCGCGCTAAGCCCGTGCTTCAACTGGTTCCCATATGTGATCGTGCCACGCAATTGGTTGTTAGGGATTTCGATCGCGCTACGGCGGGTGAAGAAATATGAAACGCCGCCACCAAACTGCCCTCGATTCGCAGTGCCAATGATGCCTGCGCTTCGGAACCGGTGATCGCGCGTGTCGTAGTCCACTTCCAAATCCGTGGATGTCGAGGGGCTGGTTGAAAGCCGCATGGTCGACACAATCGGAGAGAACTGCCGCAGGCCATCGGCGAAGGCAAAACCGGAAATGTCCAGAACCGGCGCGAAAACGTTGCGGCGGCCGGCAACGATGGCGCCGCCGAACGTCGGATCAAAGAAATATTTCTGAGCCAATCGCCAAGAGAAGACTTCACGTGTTGTAAAGAATCGATTGGTCAATGCATATTCGATTTCGTTCGTGCGGGTAATGAGATCGACATCATCGACAACGATAGTGCTTCGAAAGCGGTCAGGACCGCCGACATATCGTGAATCGACGCTCGGCTCGATCACGTGGCGCCACCTCCCGAAGTCCCGTTCAAGTTGCGGTCCGACAAAACTCGAACTGTATTCAAACGACAATCGATTAAGCGCCTGGCCAAGCACCAATTGAGATTGACGTGAATGCGTGTACGCTGTTTCCCGGAAACCGAAGCGCTGGCTCCAATCCAGAACGCTGGAACGGACAATCGGCATTTCCAGCATCGGATGCAGATCAAACCGTTCGACAAATGTCGGAGTCGTAATTGCGGCGTCCCGGCGTGCCACTCCGCTCAAGCTTGTTTCTCCGCTGAAATATATCGGAAGATGGCCTATCGCTCTGGATGGAAGAGTCACCTCGAACGTCGGAAAAGTTCGCAGGACTACCGCGGGTTGATCCGCGAAGAAGATCCCGTTCCGCGCGTATACAAAATTCGTACTGAAATGCGGCTCATTCCGGCTCATAAAAGCGAGCGTTTGTTGCAGAGGTGAGGAAATGACGTTGATGCCGTCTTCATAGACCTGCCGGAATACGAACGAATTTACGAGATTCATGTCCGCAACGCCGCGAAATCCGCGAGGCAAATCCCCGTACGCGAGAATGCGCGCGCTGCGCCCGCCCTGGCCCAGACGGTCGCGAGCAAACAGCGACTCCACTTGAATCCGAGAATTCTTGTCGGGGATGGCGCGGAAATCGACGGCTCCTGCAGGGCCGCGCTTGGAGAAGTATTCACCAGTGAACGTCGCATCGGCGCTTCGATTGATGGCCCAGTAAAAGGATTCACGAAGGTTCCGGCCCTTCGTTGTGGATGTCGATGTCGACGGTGATCGCGGCCGATCCGAACTGGGCACGGCGACATAGGGCATGTAAAACACCGGAACACTTTCCAACCGAAAGACAGAACCTTTCGCCGTCACGCGCTTGTGCGGATCGACCGTGGCTCGGGCCAGTGCCAGCGTCCAGCCCGGCCGTGGGCCTTCGCAGCACGTAGTGACTGTCGCGTTCTTGAGCTGGTATTGGCCTTCCTGTGTCCGATGCGCCTCTTGGGCTGTAATGAAGAAGCCCGGCCCAACCTCTCCGCTGACGTTCGTGAAATCGCCTTCCTTTGTGTCGACGTTGAATGTGACGTGGTCCGCCTCGAGATGTTCCTCGCCACGTGTATAGCGGATGTGATCGCCAGCCGTGAGAATGTTGGTGGACCTATCGAACGTCGCTGTGTCCGCCTCCACACGCAGGTCTAAGTAAGTGGCGATAACGTTGCCTGTATAACGCAAAACATCCCCATTTCTTTCAATCGCCAGCGCTTCAATAGTGATGTCGCGCTGGTCCTGTGGTGTCCCAAAGAGTAGGAGAATAGCAATCGCAACGTGAAGCATGACTAGAGGCGCACCATGAGGGGTGCCGGTTGAGTATGCCAAATACAGATCGCAAGTCGAAGCGAACAGTCATTTCGATCGAAAACGACTACCAGACGCAACTGGATTTCGACGAAGCCCAACGCTCGCTGCCGTTCACCTTTCCGGAATACCAGCGCGAGCTGATCCTGCCTCGAATCGCAGCAGGTGTGATCGATCTCGCCATTGTCGCCGCCGCCTATTTGATCTTCCTCGTGATGACTTTCACCGAAATGCCCGAAGGCTTTGCACCCGACAAGCGCGTGCTCGGAATTTATGGCGTGTGCTATTTCGCGCTCGCCGTGATTTATTTCTTCCTTTTCATGATCAGCGCCAGCCAGACGCCAGGGATGAAACACCGTCATCTCATCGTCGTCACCAAAGAAGGCGAGTTGCTCGACCCTAAACATGCCGGCATGCGCGGATTCGGATATCTGATCTCGATTCTGCCCGTCCTGTTGGGTTTCTTTTGGATGTTGATCGATCCCGAACATCTCACCTGGGCCGATAAAGTTTCCTCTACGTACGTCAAGAAGCTTTGAACTGGTAGGGCGGTCGATGAGCGCCCTACCGGTTTTTTTGCTTGATCTTTTATTACTAATAGCAATATTAATATTGCTATCTGAAATATGACCCTGGGTGAAAAGCTTCGATATCTCCGCCAGATGGAAGGCACGTTACGCGGCATTGGGCGCGACATGAGACAACAGGAAGTTGCAAGAGCGATTAAGAAAGAATGCCGGGGTTCCATCAGCCAGTCATATCTGTCGCAGATCGAGAATGGAATGCGGCGGCATCTGACCAACCAGACTCGTCTGATGCTCGCGAACTTCTTCAAGGTTCATCCGGGATATCTGGTGGACGATCCCGACGGCTTCCATACCGAATTGATTTCCGATCTGCGGACGAAGGAACTGAGCCTGGACCTTTGGTTGGTGAATGGCGCGGAGACGTTCCACTCCGATCCGGAGTTATGTGATGCCTTGTTGAAGGTGGCGCGTCACGAAGATTCTCGAAAATGCTTCGTCCTGCTTGCGGAGATTCTCGATACGCCTGGACTTGCAGATCGGCTCTTGCAGGTTCTGAAGGAGCAAACGGCATGAGTTGGGCAGATGTTTATCTGATTTGCTTCATCGTCGGTTTCACGTTGAGTCTGATTTCCGCTTTCGGTGGTCTGGTGCATCTGCCGCACGGACATCACGGGCATGTGCACATGAGCCATATGCACCACGGCCACGCGACGGGAGCCGCGGTTTCACCTTTCAATTTTTCGACGATCACGGCATTTCTGGCGTGGTTCGGCGGCGTCGGATATCTGCTCACGAAATTTTCCGGTTTGTGGTTATGGCTCGCATTTCTGTTTTCTCTAGCGGGCGGACTGATGGGTGCCTCGCTCGTTTTTCTATTCCTGGTGAAAGTTCTTCTTGCCCATGACAAGCCGTTGAACTCTGAAGAGTACGAAATGGTGGGAATGCTGGGGCACCTGACTTCTGCAATTCGTACAGGAGGAACCGGCGAAATGTCGTTTTCTCAAGCCGGAATTCGGCGCAGCGCAGCGGCGCGAAGCGACGATGGTGTCGCGATTGACAAGGACGCGGACGTGATTGTCACGCGGTATGACAAGGGCATCGCATACGTGCGCCGCTGGGATGAATTCAATGATTCAAAGGAGACCTTATGAACCCAAGTGTATTCGTCATTGCAGGACTGATGGTCCTGGCGATCGTGTTCCTGATGTCGGTGCTCGCAAAGTTGTACCGGAAAGCGGGTCCGCATGAAGCGCTGATTGTGTACGGTTTTCGCGGCACTCGCATCATTAAAGGACATGGAACCGTGATCTTTCCGATGGTGGAAACGTGCCGGGGCCTTTCACTGGAGTTGATGTCTTTTGATGTCGCGCCGCAACAAGATCTCTACACGCGTCAAGGTGTCGCGGTTACAGTCGAGGCGGTTGCACAAATAAAGGTAAAGTCCGATCCGGAATCCATTCAAACCGCTTCCGAACAGTTCTTGACCAAGGGTCCTTCAGAACGTGAAGGCTTGATCCGCCTGGTCATGGAAGGACATTTGCGCGGCATCATTGGCCAGCTCACAGTCGAAGAGATCGTGAAGCAGCCGGAGATGGTCGCCGAGCGGATGCGCTCGACCTGCGCCGAGGACATGAACAAGATGGGCCTTGAAGTGATCTCATTCACGATCAAAGAGGTTCGGGACAAAAATGAGTACATTACGAACATGGGTCGCCCGGACATTGCGCGCATTAAGCGCGATGCGGACGTCGCGGCCGCCGAAGCCGAACGCGACACCGCCATCAAACGCGCCGAAGCGCAACGCGCAGCCGCTGTGGCCAAGGCGCAAGCGGATCAGGAACGCGTAATGGCCGAAACGCTGTCGGCGGCCAACCAGGCCGAAGCCCAGCGCGACCTGGAAATCAAGAAGGCCACTTTTAAAGAGACGATTACGAAGCAGCAGGCACAAGCGGACAAAGCCTACGAGATCCAGACCAACGTCATGCAGCAACAGGTCATCGCCGAGGCCGTGAAAGTCCGGCAAATTGAAAAGGAGCAAGAGATCAAGGTGCAAGAAGCCGAGATCTTGCGGCATGAGCGGGAGTTGATCGCTCAAGTGCTGAAACAGGCAGAGGTCGAAAAACGCCGGATCGAAACTCTGGCCGAAGCCGAAAGAACGCGACTGGTTACGGAAGCGGAAGGCCATGCAAGTGCTACGCGAGCCCAAGGTGAAGCGGAGGCCGAAATCATATTCAAAAAAGGCGAAGCTGAAGCCAAGGCGATGAACGTGAAAGCCGAAGCGTACCAGGAATGGAACCAGGCCGCCGTCGTGGACAGGCTGATCACGGGCTTGCCGGAAGTGGTGCGCGCTCTGGCATCGCCACTCGCGAATGTGGACAAAATTACTGTCGTCTCCACCGGCAATGGCACGTCCGCAGGCATGAACAAAGTGACCGGCGACATAGTGAGCATGGCAGCACAGATTCCTGCCCTGTTCGAAACATTGTCCGGCATGCATATGTCGGAGCTGTTTTCAAAAATCAGAGCGATTGGTGATCCTGCAGCTAAGCCAGACGGCGGCAATAGCACCGCCACTGCCGCGACTGCAAAACAGTAGGGAGGTTGCAATGGGACTACTAGAACGCGTGTCTGCATTGATTGGTGCAAACCTGAATGACCTTATCGACCGCGCCGAAGACCCGCAGAAGATGCTGAAGCAGGTGATTCTGGATGTGCAGAATCAAATGATCCAGGTCAAGACGCAAGTCGCCATCGCCGTCGCTGACGAACACCTGCTTCGTAAGAGGCAGAAGGAGAACGAGGAGAAACACACCGAATGGATTCGCAAAGCCGAGCTCGCTGTCGATAAGGCACAAGAGGATCTTGCGCGCGCTGCGATCGAGCGTGCGATTGG
>QHXA01000873.1:2148-3972 GCA_003222755.1 Acidobacteriota bacterium | reverse complement strand
CTCGCACTTTTTCGATTGAAGAAAACACCTTGTCGCTCTTACGGGAATTGCAGGGTTGACAACAGATGATGAAAATCGTTTTGGCGCCCATTAGCAGCTTCTTCTTGCTCTTCGGAAAGAAGTGATCCCTTGTGGGCCGGGTTCTGTGGTGATCCCATTTGATCACTTGTAAGCAGTAAGTACAGGTGTAGGAATCACCGAAGGTCAAGGATTGGCGCGCTCGTGCCACTATGCAGAACGCCGGGCCGGCGTATCCTTCTTCTTTGTTTTGCCTGGCGCCTGCTCCGATGTGTCTGCATTCGTCGCGGTCCCGGAAGTCGGCGCGCCTTCCGGGTTTGATTTTTTCCATAATTCTGCCTGTTTCTTACGACGCTGCGCCTCTCGCCGTTTATCTCCGTAGGTCTGTGATCGCATGAAAGCAGTTTAGCACGCGGGCTGAGTGGGATGTGGCTCGAAGCGGTTGTTTCCAGATGTCCGGTATATCATTCGTGACTCTTTTTGATCCGGTTCTGGCCTTATGGGCCGAACGGGAATCGTCCTCCGGCTTTCAGCAATACCATTGATTTCTGGAAACAGAAAGCTGTGGAGGCGAGAGGCAGGGCTCTGCGCAGCGGACACTTTATGGCAGAGGAGGTCCCGGAGGAAACGCTCGCGGAACTCCGGTCATTCTTAACTGCTTCCTGACGATACGGGCGTAGTTGAGTTGAATAGACGCAGTCATCGGGATGCTGGTCTCTCTACCTGAATACCTGGCCGCCCTCTGAAGCCGCTGAAGCCCCGCATTAGGTATACCCGTCAGCGGCTCTGATAAGGTGGAGCGGCATACACGATCTTGCCGCCGACCATTGTGAGTAGAGACTCGATGGCGCCAATCTGGTCGATGGGCACGGTCATATAATCCTTGGATAGCACGGCCAGGTCAGCGAACTTTCCCACCTCGAGAGACCCGCGCTTGTTCTCGTCAAACGAAAACCACGCGCTGCCGATCGTGTAGAAGCGCAGGGCATCGGCTCGGCTCGGAGTTTCTTCAGGGCCGCGAATGGCGACGCCGCCGACAGTCTTGCCATCCAGGAACCACTGCAGCGCTGTAAACGGATTGTACGAAGCCACACGATGGGCGTCCGTTCCCGCGCCCACCGGGACGCCGATTCGCTTCGCCGTATTCACGGGTGGCACGCGGCGCGCCGCGTCGGCGCCGTTCTGTTGAACGAACTGTTCGCCTCCGAAATACATCGCATCCTGCACGGTCCAGCCCATGCCGAGCCCCTTCATCCGTTCGAGACTTTTCTCGGATGCATCGTTGAGGTGCGCGATCGACCATCGCAACGAGGTAATGGGGACGTCCCTGTTGAGTTTCTCAAAAAGGGAGAGCAGTTCGTCGGCAGACGCATCGCGGGTCCAGTGCATCGTCAATGTCATTCCCTGCTCCGCAGCCCATTTGATGATCTCGTAGTAACGATCCTTCTGCGCTTGCGTCGGCTTTTCGTTGTTATTCATGTCCCATGTGATGCGCTCGCCGATGCCGTTAAACTTCAGCAGGTCGTCGCCGAACCCCATCGGCAGCAGGCGAGTCCACTGTTGGTACTCTTCAAATTCCTTGCCGGGCGTCTGTCCATTCAAAGCGAAAGCCACACGAACGGTCATTTGGCCGTCGCGCCATACCTTGAACAGGGCTGGATAGTCGGTGGGAAACAGATTATTTCCGCCGGGGTCAACGAAACCGGTGATTCCGAGCCGGTTCAGTTCACGGAAGAACAGTTTTGTTCCGTCGACTTCATCTGCCGGTGATGGCTTGGGCAGCCTGTCGAACAGAGCGATGATTGT
>QHXA01000873.1:0-2098 GCA_003222755.1 Acidobacteriota bacterium | reverse complement strand
TTTCGAAACGCCCGCCCTGCGGAAGATCCGCTTCGCTCGAAATGTTGAGGGCCTTGAAGCCGGCCGGCGTCATCAGCGCCCATCCGTATCCAAGCTGAACATATACGGGATTGTTCGGAGCGGCGGCGACCAACTCCGCTTGCGTGGGCGCTCGTTTTTCCTTGAACTGCTGGACATTCCAGCCGCCGGCGACAATCAGCCATGCTTCGGGCGTCATCGTTCGAGCAGCCTGCCGGATTCTGCCCAACGCATCATCGAGCGACGGCGCCCCGATCCAATTCACTTCCGTGCTGAAACTCAAAGCAGCGCGTATGCCGTGGAGGTGTGAATCGATCAATCCGGGAATCACCGTTCGTCCCTGAAGATCGATCACACGCGTCCGCGGTCCTCTGAGCTTCCGCACGTCCGCGGTTTTACCGACGGCGAGAATCTTGCCGTCGCGTATCGCGATGGCTTCCTGAATCGAGAATTGTGGATCAACCGTGAGAACCTTCCCGTTGAGGAGGATGGTGTCGGCAGTCTGGGCCCAAACTCGCGGAGCCATAGCCAGGAAAACAAGCAGCAAAAATTTCTCGAAATTCGTCGCAACGATAGTAGCTGCGGTCGCATTTGCGGCGACTGCTGCGGCACACTGGCTGAAAAGTTGGCGCGTGCGTGCGGCGTATACTACGACATCCATTCTTGGACATGAATTTGAATCACTATCACTATTGAAGGGTTATGTAACTTTGGCGCGCGATATTCTTTCGGTTGTATTATGCCGGGCGTGTTGCGTTGTGGATGGGGTCCCGTACCGAAGACTTCGTAGCAGGGCTGTTTCATTAATGCTCCGTGTGTGGAGGGAAAAGAACATGTCGAAAGCTTCTCAATTTGAGCCAGGGTCCAGAATGGCGTGGCGCGAAATCGTTCTGTGCCTCGGCATATTAATAATGTCGAGCGTGATGGCGATTGGTCAGCTCACGACCGGCACGATCACCGGGACTGTCACAGATCAAACCGGTGCAGCAGTGCCGGGCGCAACAGTAACGCTGAAAAACACCGATACAGGGATCACACGCAGCGCGCAAACGCGCGAAAATGGCAAATATGAGGCATTGAGTCTTCCTACCGGCAACTACGAGATCAGCGCCAGCCTGTCGGGATTCCGGACCGTGGTGCACACCGGGATCGGCCTGGCGGTTGGGCAGAATGCTGTAGTGGATTTTGCACTTCAGGTCGGCGAAGTCAGCCAGTCGGTCACAGTAACGGGTGAGACCGCTCAGGTCGAAACCACAACGGCAACTGTTTCAAACCTTGTTGATGAAAAGAGGGTCACGGATCTTCCCCTCAACGGACGCGATCTGACACAGCTTTCGTTTTTGCAGCCGGGTGTCATCAAAAGCCCCGCGGGAGCGGGAGCGTTTTCGGGACTCGGAGATAAGCTCTCCGTTGCCGGTTCCCGCGGGAACCAAAACATCTATCTGCTCGACGGCGTCAGCAACTCGGATCTTTCGGGCAATGCGCAGTCCGCATCCGGGCAACTGGCCGGCGCGGAGACGATCAAGGAATTTCAGATCATCACGAACAACTACTCCGCGGAGTACCGCAGCCAGGCCGGTGCGATCGTCAGTGCTGTTACAAAGTCGGGAACGAATAACTTCCACGGTTCGGCATACGAATTCCTTCGCAACGATAAGTTGGATGCCGCCAAGTGGGAAGAAAACAAAGGCGGCGGCAAGTCTCCGTTTCGACGGAACCAGTTCGGCGGTTCCCTTGGCGGTCCGATCATCAAGGATAAGACCTTCTTTTTTGCGAGCTACGAGGGATTACGACAATCCCAGGGCGTAAATACTCAGGCCCGCGTTCCCGATTTGAACGCGCGGAACGGAATCCTTCCTGGGGTCGCTGCGATCACCGTAAGCGAGGTCGTTAAGCCATACCTGAACCTGTATCCCGTGCCTGGCGTGGGAAATCGAATCGTTTCAGAGCCTGGCCGCCGAGCCGATGGAACAGTCTTGTTAGCTGCAATTGCAAAGGTCCCTACAAATGACGACTTCGGATTGGGTCGCATCGATCACAACTTTTCTTCCGGGAAATTGGGAACGATCTCCGGTACGTA
>QHXA01000872.1 GCA_003222755.1 Acidobacteriota bacterium | reverse complement strand
CGTTGCGGCTTTCCGTACTTCTCCACGGCCCACCGTGAGAAATCGAGCTCTTTGTAATTGATCACCTCATTAGCGCCGAGTTCTTTGAGCCTCCTCAGCTTTTCCGAGCTCGAGGCACAGGCTATAACTTCCGCCCCAAGCATTTTGGCAAGGATCACGCATCCGGTGCCGACGCCACCGCTCGCGCCGAGTACGAGCACTTTATCGCCGGCTTTCACCGTTTTGTGCGTGATCAGCATACGGTGCGCTGTGCCGTAGGCGACAGGCAGCGACGCCGCGTCTTCATACGTAACGCCGTCCGGCATCCGGATCAGTTGGTGCTGCGCGACGAGGCACTTTTCCGCGAGTCCGCCATGCATCATTTCCCCCATCAGGCCTCGCTGACGGTTGAGCGGGTTGATAAGCACCCGGTCGCCGATCTTCCAGCCATCGACGTGCGGACCTACTTCCAGAATCTCGCCCGCCATATCGAGCCCGATGATAATAGGCAGCGGCACTTTGATGCCGGGCATGCCTCGCACGGTGAACACGTCGTGGTAATTGAAGGAGGCCGCCTTCACGCGAATCACGACGTGGTCTTCCATGACCACGGGATCGGGAAAGTCCGGCGCATACTTGAGGTGTTCGACGCTGCCCTGTTGTTCCAGCACTACGGCTTTCATGGGCTGAGAGGTCTTTGTTACCGAGGCAAGGCCCACGCCGTCAGCGTCGTGCCTGCAGGCACGAGCACGTACTGGCGCCCGTCGACCATGTAGGTCGTTGGGGACGTTCCGTGCATAGCCGCGCCCATCTGGTATCGCCAGAGCAACTTGCCGTCGCGCGAGTCCAGTGCCAGCAGATTGCCCTCGGCATCGCCGCTGAAGATCAGGCCTGACGCCGTCGTTAGCAGGCCCGCGGTGGATGGAGTGAGATAGCGGAACTCCCACTTGCGCTCACCGGTCGCGGGATCGATAGCACGCAGCGCGCCGTATGCCTGCTCTCCAGAGCCCTGCCCACGTTGTCCGGCCCCGCCAGTGAAGCGATCGCCGGCTTTGTAGTCCGGTTTCCATGCATAAAAGGTCATGCATGCTTCGCGGGCATTGACGAAGAATGTCCGCGTGCTTGGATCGAACGTCGGCGGCCAGAAGTTCGTGCCGCCGGTGATGTCGGGACAGGTGACCGACCCCGTTTCGTTGGGCGTATGGCCCGGCAATTCGATCGGCCGCCCATCGCGGCCGATTTCTTTCGCCCACGTCGTTGTCACGAACGGCTTCGCCGCGATGACTTTACCCGTGGTGCGATCGAGCGTGTAGTAGAAGCCGTTGCGGTTTGCGAACATCACGACCTTGCGCGGCTGTCCCGCGATCGTGATGTCGGCAAGGACCGGAACCTCCGTCGAATCCCAATCGTGGACGTCGTGAGGAGTGAATTGGTAATGCCAGCGGAGTTTGCCCGTGTCCGCGTCGAGTGCCAGTAACGAAGTGCTATACAGATTGTCGCCTTCGCGGCTCTCGCTGTGATAGTCCGGGCCTGGATTGCCGGTTCCGTAAAAAACGAGATTCTGTTCCGGATCGTAGGCGCCGGTCACCCAGACACCCGAGCCACCGATCTTCCACGAATCGCTTGCCCATGTCTCATGGCCCGGCTAATGGTGTAGAAGCGCCATGCGCGCTTTCCCGTTTGAGCTTCGTACGCGTCGATGAACCCTCGGATGCCGAATTCGCCGCCGGCCACGCCGACGATGACTTTGTCCTTTACGACGATGGGAGCGATGGTCGAGGCATAACCGGTCTTATAGTCCTGCATCGTCACGTCCCAAACGACGGCTCCGGTCTTCATGTCAAGTGCGACGAGATGGGCATCCAGCGTCACCATGAAGAGTTTGTCGCCGAGCACTCCGAACCCACGGTTGACGAGACCGCAGCAGGCGGTCAGGTTGGGTGGCAGTTCGCGGCGATAGCGCCAGATCTGACGTCCCGTGCGCGCATCGAGTGCCCACGCCACATTCTGCGGTCCCGTTACGTACAGGACGTTGTCTCGGAAAAGCGAGGTCGTCTCAAAATTGCCGAGAGTGCCTGTCTGGAACGTCCACTGTGGGACGAGGCGATTGACGTTCGCCGGCGTAATCTGTGTCAGTGGGCTGTGCCGCTGGTTGCTGTAATTGCCGCCGAACGTGAGCCAGCGTGAGCCGTCGGGGGTCAAGCCATCGAGAATTTCCTGCGCGGTCACGAGCGCCGGCGGGGGCGTCTGCTGTGCAGTCAGCGCAGCGGTGCCGGCGGAGTCCTAAGAGAGGAGAAGTCTTCGCGGTCATAAGCCTCCTTTTAATTGATGGCTGCGTACCATACGTGAAGCTGCGCGCGATAGCGCTTGCGCTTCGCGCCGGGCTTCGATTCGCAGCCGCTGATCACGGAACAACGGCGGGGTTGAATCCGCGCAGTGTTTGCAGATAGCGCAGGAGATCGTCGAGATCGCTGTTGCTGAGCCGGTCGGGGCCGAAGACCGGCATCGCCGATTTCGTTTCGTTTTTCACCGATTTCATCTTGTCCTTCTCGTATCCCTGAATCCGTTCGCGCGTATCCATAATCTGGACCGAGAAGAGGTCTTCGTTTTTCTTGACGCCCTGGATCGGCGGCCCGGACGGTGGTGTCAGCGTCACCGGTTCGAAACCTTGGCCGAAGCCCTCCGTGCCGCGACGAATCCTCAGGCGGACAGCCTCGCGTGAACGCGCAACTCCGATCCGCGACAGGTCGGGGCCCAGGCGTCCGCCGACCCCCTTCACCCGATGACAACCGGCGCAGTTCGCGCGAAAGATCCTTTCTCCATTCACGGCATCGCCGCGCGGCGGATCAGTCGGGGCGGGAGCGGC
>QHXA01000093.1:14177-15701 GCA_003222755.1 Acidobacteriota bacterium | reverse complement strand
GGAGGAAAAGACGTCCTGTGCCGGTTACTACAAGCGGTACCGCGGGCGAGGCGCTTATACGACCTGAATCTGCGACCCGGCTCCGAATCAGCGGACCTCGTGAGTGAACTGCTACGAACTGCAAACGTAGTGAAGCTGAATGAAGAAGAGCTGAAGTTCATTCATGAGTTCGCGGGACTGCCTGCGGAAACGGAAGGGTTCTGTCGCGCAGGTCTTGAACGATACGGCTGGAGCGCGGTGTGTGTCACGTTAGGTGCAAAAGGTTGTGCAATGCTGGCTGGCGGCGAATACGTTGAAGCCGGAGGCCATCGCGTCGACGTCGCGGATACCGTTGGCGCCGGTGACGCATTCGCCGCCGCGTTCATGCATGGAATCAGTTCGAATTGGCCTGCCGCTCAGATTGCCGAGTTTTCCAATCGTGTTGGCGCTCTCGTCGCGAGCGCGCATGGTGCTATTCCGAACTGGACAATGGAGGAAGTTGTGGATTTATGAGCAGCGAATCGAATTTCACAACCCGGCGGGAGTTTATTAAGTCTGCCGCAGCGGCGGCCGCGATCCCTTTTATGCAAGGGTCACCACAACCCGATCCCAGCTATGTGAAAGCCATAGAAGCGGTTCGCGCAGCCATACCAGTTGCATCGACGGATCCCGAACGTCCTGTGTATCACTTTCATCCGCCCGCAAACTGGAACAACGATCCGAATGGAACCTTGTTCTACAAGGGTTGGCATCATCTCTTTTATCAACTCAACCCATCTGCGCCATCGGGGGGCAATCAGCATTGGGGGCATGCTCGCAGCAAGGATTTGGTGAATTGGGAACACCTGCCCATCGCGATATGGCCATCGTCCGATAAAGGTGAGCGCGCGATCTTCTCAGGTGGCGCGATTATCGCGAAAGATGGCCGCCCACGGCTTATCTACACCAGCATCGGCCACGCACAACCCGAGCAATGGATGGTCCTTCCACAAGACGAGGATCTGTTCAGATGGAAAAAGTTTGAGGGCAATCCTGTTCTGACTGTTGCTGCGCACGGCAAGCTAACCGTCAATCAGTGGCGCGATCCATTTCTATTTCGCGAGATGGGACAGACGTATATGGTCTGCGGCGGAAACGCCAATGCCGGACGAGGCGGCGCAGGGCAAGTCCAGCTCTATCGTGCGACCAATGATGACCTGAGTGAGTGGATGCATCTTGGCCCTGTTTTTCAAGCGCTCGAGCGGGAGACCTACAACATTGAATGCCCCAATCTGTTCAAACTCGGCAACAAGTGGGTTCTCATCATTTCGCCTCATCGCGCCTGCGAATACTTCATCGGGACTCTGGATCTCGAGAAAGTGAAGTTCACGCCGGAGACGCACAGCATCCTCGATGCGGGAGACGCCTACGCCAGCAACATCTCGCAGGATGACCAAGGCCGCACGATTCTGTGGCTGTGGGGTCGCACCAATACGCCGGCTGGCCGAGGCTGGAATGGCGTAATGGTGATGCCCCGGATTCTGTCGATTGGATCGGACGGGTTTC
>QHXA01000093.1:6191-14154 GCA_003222755.1 Acidobacteriota bacterium | reverse complement strand
AATTTACGCAGCTTCGTGTAGCGATGAAAATGTTACAAAGTGGCCCAATCGGGGAGAGCCCGTTCGTGCTTGAAGGCGTTCGCGGAGATGCCGTGGAGGTGGAAGCGGAATTCGTGGGCGGCGAAAACCCCGGCGCGTTTGGTTTCGACGTCCGTCGTTCCGCTTCAGGAAATCCTACGACTACGGTCACAATCCAGCGAGGGACACTCACCGTAGGCAACGCGCGCGCCTACGTTGGAAATTCCGAACGCTACAAGGTGCGCCTGTTTGTGGACAAGCGTTGTCTCGAAGTGTACGTGAACGACGGCGCCGTCGCGTTGTATAGCGCCGTCGATGCCAAATCAGAAGATACGGGGTTGGCTGTTTTCACGCGCTCAAATTCCGTACGCCTGGAGTCTCTGAAAGCTTGGCCAATGGCGCCCGCTTCTTTCAATCTCGATCGCTTCGCATAGGAAAAACATCATGAAAACTTCATGTAGATGGATGCTTTCGCGCAGGGAGTTTGCGGCTGTACCCGTTTGGCTTGCAGCCACAGCCATGACAGGTTTTTCGCAAAACAAAACACTTACCGCCGGCCAAGTGGTCGATCGAATCAAAGAACACCTCGGCGTTCCGTGGCGGGGCGGGCAGACGGATACATTTAAATCCGGAGATCTTGAGAGTCCGGTTCGAGGTATCGCCACCACAGTCATGTCCACGTTCGATGTGATTAAGCGAGCGGCGGCCGCAGGTAAGAACATGGTTGTCACTCATGAGCCGACGTTCTGGCTCGGCAACGACGACGTCAGCAATTTCACAAACGATCCGATCTATCAAAAGAAGCTGCAGTTCATCCGCGACAACAACATCGTGATTTGGCGATTTCACGATCACCTTCATGCCCGGCAACCGGACATGAGCGCCGTCGGGCTTGCCCAAGCATTGGGATGGGATAAGTACGCGAGCAAAGACGAGCCGCGCGTTTATGTCCTGCCGCCGACTAAACTGCGCGAATTGGCGAAAGATGTGGAAAAACGGCTGCGCATCCCCGCAATACGCGTGATCGGAGATCCGAACTCGGTGGTGAGCCGCGCGGCGCTGATGCAGGGGACCGCTCCTTTTCATGCGTCAACCGTCCTACCGAAGGTCGACGTGATCGTTGCAGGTGAACAACGCGAATGGGAAGGAGTGGAATACGCATTTGATGCCAACACCGCCGGCGAACGGAAGGGAATGATTCTTGTCGGGCATTGGGTGTCGGAGGATCAGGGCATGCGGCTCTGCGCAGATTGGCTGAAAACGTTCATTCCAGAAGTGCCGGTGGAATGGATTCCGGCGGGCGATCCCTTTTGGAGACCATGAAGAATCAACCGCAACTGATCGCATATGTCAATCGTTTTTCCGGAGTAGGTTTCCGGGAATTTCAAAGCCTCATTGAGGGGCCGTTGAAAGGCGTGTTCGGCGGTGCGCATTTGCTTCCTTTTTTCGATCCCATTGATGGCGCCGATGCAGGCTTCGATCCGATCGATCACACAAAAGTCGATCCGCGGCTGGGCACGTGGGAGGACGTGCGCGCTCTGGGCGAGCACGTGGAAATCATGGCGGACCTGATCGTCAATCACATCTCCAGCCGTTCCCCTCAGTTTCTGGACTACGACAAACGTGGCGACGAATCTCCATACTCGGGAATGTTTCTGACCTACACGAGCATTTTTGGAAATGGCGCACGTGAAGCGGACTTACTTCAACTGTATCGTCCCCGACCGGGTCTGCCATTCACGAAACACGAACTCAAGCATGGCGAGCAGTGTCTGCTGTGGACCACATTTACGGGCGAGCAGATCGACATCGATGTCCATCACACGGAAGGCAAACGCTACCTCGAAAATATCCTGAAGCAGTTTCACGCCTCCGGCATTCGTGCGATTCGGCTCGACGCCGTTGGATATGCAATTAAGAAGGCAGGCACCAGTTGTTTCATGATTCCCGAAACCTTCGAATTCATCGCGGAGCTAACAAGTCAAGCGCACACGCTTGGTATCGAGGTACTCGTGGAGATCCACAGTCATTACCTCGAGCAAATCGAAATCGCCAAACAAGTCGATTGGGTCTATGACTTCGCGTTGCCTCCGCTGGTTCTGCACACGCTGTATACGCGGAATGCTCGTCAGTTGAAGCGGTGGTTTGAGATCAGGCCGCCGAACGCGGTGATTGTGTTGGACACGCATGACGGTATTGGTGTGCTGGATGTGGGTGCTGATCGAAAAGGCGGCAACCTCCCAGGGTTGCTAACGCCCAAAGAAATCGACCAACTCGTGGAGACCATCCATCAGCGCAGTCATAACGAAAGCCACGAGGCAACGGGCGCCGCTGCGAACAACCTCGACTTGTATCAGGTCAATTGCACTTTTTACGATGCTCTTGGACGCAGCGATGACGAGTATCTGATCGCACGAGCATTGCAACTCTTCACGCCGGGCATACCGCAGGTCTACTACGTGGGACTGCTGGCCGGCACGAACGACATGGATCTCTTGCGCCGCACTGGCGTGGGGCGTGACATCAACCGCCACTACTATAACGTTCAAGAGATCGTCACAGAACTCAGACGCCCCATCGTGCGTTCACTTCTGGATTTGATCCGCTTCCGAAGCACACATGCGGCGTTTGCTGGCGAGGTTCAACTAGCTCCCAGTAACGATCACGAGATCTGCATCGAGTGGCGTAATGGAAGCGAGCGGGCTCGCCTGGACGTCGATTTGAAATCAATGGAAGGCACGATCACATTTTCGGCTGACGGCCGGCAGGACCGGTTTGAGGTTGCCTCATGATCCGACAAGCGAACATGGCCGTCCTCAAGACTCTTACCTACTTGATGTTCGCAATGTTTGCGATGACCACGGACTCGGTCGGCATCATCATTCCCGAAATCGTCAAGACCTTTCGGTTGAGCTTAACGGCGGCGGGAACATTTCAATATGCGACGATGGCGGGCATCGCGCTTGCCGGCTTCCTGCTTGGTCACCTCGCAGACAGATACGGACGCAAAGCGACGATAATAGTCGGCCTGACACTGTTCGCCGCCGCGTCGTACCTGTTCATCGCGGGAACCTCGTTTGTGTTTTTCTCTGCGCTGATGGCACTCTCAGGCATCGCGATCGGGATCTTCAAAACAGGGTCGCTCGCCCTCATCGGAGACATTTCTCGATCAACGGCGGAACACACCTCGATCATGAACACGGTCGAGGGATTCTTCGGTATTGGGTCCATCGTGGGGCCTGCCGTGCTGTCACAGTTGTTGAATCGTGGAATTCCATGGCAATGGTTGTACACGATTGCCGGAAGCATGTGCGTCGTGCTGATTCTCACTGCTCTGAACGTTCGTTATCCAACACGAGTTTCAGCGCAGACGGAACAGACGGACTTGAAATCCGTCTCCGCGGTTATGAAGAACCGCTTTGTTCTGCTGTTCTCAGTCGGTGCGTTTCTTTATGTCGCCGTCGAAGCCGCCATCTACGTCTGGATGCCAACGCTGCTGGCCGGATATAACGGCCCCGGAAAATGGATCGCCATCTACAGCATTTCTATTTTCTTTTTGCTTCGCGCTGGAGGACGGTTCCTTGGCGCGTGGATGTTGAACAAACTCTCGTGGAGCGCGGTTATCACCATCTGCAGCGGGATGATCCTCGCATGCTTCGCGATCAGCATTGCCGGCGGTGTCTCGTGGGGTGTCTATTCCCTTCCGTTGTCGGGGCTGTTCATGTCCGTGATCTATCCCACGATCAACTCGAAAGGAATTAGTTGCGTGCCGAAATCCGAACACGGGGCGGCCGCAGGCGTGATTCTGTTTTACACCTGCCTCTCGGCGGTGTTGGCTCCGCTAGCAATGGGAGCAGTGAGCGACGCCATGGGTGGACCGATCTACGGATTCGCCCTCGCCACTGCTTTCGCCGCGCTGCTGTTTTTCGGGTTGGTATTAAATAATGTCTTCAATCCTGCGGCCGCCGTTTTCCAGCGTGCTGATGAAAGCGATTACAGTCCCGTAAGCACCGAACAAGTTCCGTCATGAGTCCCCAAGGAGATTAACTATGAATCGTCAAAACCGTTTCACAGTTGTTGTTGCAATTGCTCTGTTGTCTTCGACGTTGATATTGAACGGCGGGGTTAAAGAGGAGACTTCCCAGGCTGCTGCTTCCGACGGAGTTAAGGTGATCTCCACCGAGGACTGCACGAGTGAACGGCTCGGAACCGCGATTCCGATTTCCGCGATCGGCGAACCGGTGGCCGGAGTCACTCTTGCCGCACCCAAATGGGTGAGTGCCGGTAATGCTCCCGCGTATTGCTCTATCGACGGCGCGATGGCTCCAATGGATAAGAGTTCGCACGGCCGCGCGATCAACTTTCGCGTTGTGCTTCCCGCATCGTGGACCATGCGCGCCGCGCAAATGGGAGGCGGCGGCATGAACGGTACGATCCCGAACTTAACCGGCGGCGAGGCGAACGCGCTGCTACAGCGCGGTTTCGTTACTTACGGCAGCGACTCCGGACACCAGCAAAGCTTCGGCCCGCGCGGAGGCACGCCTGCGGGGCCTTCCGGCGATGACTGGACGCTTAGCGACGAAGCTATCAAGAACCTCGGATACATGCAGCTCAAGAAGACTCACGACGCGGCCATGGTTTTAATAGAACGACTCTACGAATCGCGGCCCCGCTATAACTATTTCATCGGCACGTCTCAAGGTGGACGTGAAGCGTTGACGGTCGCTCAGCGTTATCCCGCCGATTACGACGGCGTTGCCGCTAACGTCCCGATCGTAAGCTTCTCGTCGTTGATGCTGGCTCCGGAACTGATCCGCATCCAGGAAAAGCCGGCGGCCAATTGGGTGACTCCCGCGAAGACCGAAGCCATTCGCGCCGAATTCGTCCGGCAGTGCGACAAACTCGATGGACTTGCGGACGGCATCATTAATAACTACATGGCGTGCAGAACCATTTTCGACATGAGCCAGGGCGCGCCCAACCGGAATCCCTGGGCCGCCAAGCGGTGTCCGGACAACGTTGAATCCAATCCGCAGGATACGAGCGCGGCAGCGTGCTTCACCGACGGGCAGATCTCCACGCTCAAATTGGTCTACAGCCGATACAAATTCGCGACCCCATTGGCGCATGGATCGAAGACCTTCGGAATGTGGGTGCCGACGACAGATCCTTCAGGCAGCGGCCTCATTGCCAATGTTCGCTTCAACGGACAGGAAGGCGCTGCCCCTAACGCGCAGAATCATTCGCACCTTGGCGTGCTCGGTGTTACGGGATTTCTTATGAAGGACACTACCGCCAATCCGCTGGACTATGTCGAAGGCGGCAAGTGGAACCCGCGCCGCGAAGAAGTTTCTCAATGGCTCGACTCCACGAATCCCGACCTTTCGGCATTCACCAAGCGCGGGGGAAAGATGATTGTCGCGATCGGTACCAACGACTCGCTTGCGTCTCCCGGAGCGCAACTGGATTACTACCAGTCCGTGCTCGATAAGATGGGTCGCGCAAGCGTCGACGAGTTTGCTCGGTTTTATGTGATCCCGCAAACAGGACACGGACTCACCGGCTCGAGCTACACCGTAAACGGCGATGGCCGTGCGATTCCTGCGACACAAATTCCAAGCCGCTTCGATCGCATCTCCATGCTGCTCGACTGGGTGGAAAAGGGCGCGACGCCTCCAAAGTCGGCGACACTCACAGGCAACGCGGGCAGCCTGCCGCTTTGTTCGTACCCCACGTATCCACGGTATAACGCGGGGTCTCCCGCTGACGCAGCGTCATACTCCTGCGTCGCACCGTAGAAAGGGACGCAAAGGGGGGTGTTGAATGCGATCAAAGATTACTTGGAGTGCGTGCGGCCTTCTCGCATTCGTGTGTACTGCGCTTCAACTGGAGGCGCAGCGAGGCGCGCGTGGAGGGGCTGTCCAAGGTGCGCCGACCGTAGGTTTTCCTGCTCAACAGCGTCCGCCGGGGGATGCAGCGATGATCGCCCGTGGGAAGACGCTGTATGAGATTCATTGCCGTTTGTGCCACGGCGCCGATCTGCGCGGCGGCGAGCAGGGAGGCTCCAACCTTCTGCGGTCCGCGATCACGTTGAATGATCAGTCCGGCGAGTTGCTCCAGCCGGTCATTCGCGAAGGGCGCAAAAATCCGGGATTGCCTTCAATGCCGGCGAACGATCTTTCCACCGAAGACATCCGTGCGATCGCGGAGTACATCCATAGCGTCCTGGCCATGGGACAAAGGCAGGGAGGGCCTCCGCCCGGACCTCCAGTGGAACTGAATGTACTCGTGGGGGACGTGAGCGCCGGCCGCCTGTATTTCGAAGCCAAGTGCATGAGTTGCCACTCGGCCACCGGCGACCTACGTGGGATCGGGTCGCGTTTTGCAAACCCGATACAACTGCAGAACACATGGGTTGCCGGAGGAGCAGGAGGCGGGCGGGGCGGCGGAGCCACTCCAGTTACTGCGACGGTGACGCTCCGCTCCGGGCAGAAGTTCGAAGGGCGAGTGATTCGCTCCGACGAATTCATAATCGCACTGGCGCTGGAGGACGGCACGTCGCGTTCATTTCGCCGTGATGGCGATGTGCCGAAGGTCGAAATCCACAACCCGCGCGAAGGGCACCTCAAATTGCTTCCTGCCTACACCGACAAGGACATTCACGACGTGACGGCATATCTGGTGACACTAAAGTGAGAATCGCAACAATTCTTATAGTTCTGTCTCTCGCGACCCTGCCGGTAATGTCTAGGGCGCAGTCCTCTCGCGGCCTCGACCCTGCACTGCTGTTGAAACCTCTGTCCGATACCTGGCCGACCTACTCGGGAGACTATACCGGGCGCCGATTTAGTTCGTTAACGCAGGTCAACCGAAACACGGTCAAGAACCTCACTCTGTCCTGGGTGGCGCGCCTGAATGGCACTGCCGGCGGCGGAGCGGACCAGACGATCGTTGGAGGCGTTGGCGCGGGCGAGTACACCAACGTGAACGTCAAGGGCTCGATCGTGCATTTCGACGATACGCTCTATGTCACTTCCGCAGACCATGTCTGGTCCATGGATGCGCGCGACGGCCGCCTGCTCTGGCATTACTTCTGGAGGACTCGCGGAGGTACGCACACCGGTAATCGCGGCGTTGGAATCTGGGACGACTATCTGATGTCGCTCGACGCCAAGACAGGGAAGGAACGCTGGCACATCGAAATCGCAGATTTCGAGCAGCAGTACTTCTCAACGATATCGCCGATCGTCGTCGGCGATCACCTGCTGGTCGGCACAGGCAACGATCTCGATGCTCCCGGATTCCTCCAGTCTTATGATCCGGAAACGGGAAAGCTGCAGTGGAAGTTCTACACCGTTCCGATGAATTCCGGCGACCCTGGACTCGAAACATGGCCGAACCTCGATTCGGCGCGCCACGGTGGAGGACAGGTCTGGATCCCAGGGGCCTACGACGCGGAAACAAAGCTTTACATCTTTGGAACCGGGAATCCGACCCCCGCCTATACGGGCGCCGGACGGCCGGGCGACAACCTCTTCACCTGCTCGCTAATCGCCGTCAATGTCGACACGGGCAAGATGGCATGGTACTTCCAGACTTCAGTGCATGACACGCACGACTGGGACTCTACAGAAACTCCGGTGCTGATCGACGGCGTCATCAATGGCCGGCAACGCAAGCTGGTTTCGACGGCACAGCGCAACGGCTACTTCTATACGCTGGATCGATTGACTGGCGAAAACATCGTCACCGCCAAATACGGATTGGCCACCAATTGGGCCAAGAGCACGCGCCCTAACGGCGTCGTGGATCCGGATCCACTCAAGGAAGCAACGATTCCCGGATCGCTCGTGTCTCCCGTCGAAAGCGGCGTGACGAATTGGCCGCCCGCGGCATATTCCCCGGAAACGGGACTGTTCTACGTGCCGGAACACAATGGTTTCAA
>QHXA01000093.1:0-6168 GCA_003222755.1 Acidobacteriota bacterium | reverse complement strand
TCCCGACCCGCGCGGCTCGATGGGACTCGGCGGTAAATCCGTGTCGGTAGTCGGTTCCGCCGGCGACTTCCTGACCGCCCTCGACTACAAAACCGGCCGCGTCGCCTGGCGAAAACCCATCACGGGAGGCGGTGTGGGAGCCGGACTGCTGGCTACTGCGGGTGGCCTGTTGTTCGCCGCGGACGGCAGCGGCAATTTCATGGCGCTCGATTCAAGGGATGGGAAGCCGCTGTGGCATACGCGCATCGGCAACGCCTCCAACGCGCCGGAAACGTATCTGGTAGATGGGCGGCAGCACGTTCTGATCGCCGTTACTGACACGCTGTACGCGTTTACCCTCTACTAAGAGCAGGAGGATTCATGATTCGTCAATACCATACAACTATCCGGCGTTGGGCGGTCGTTGGCGCCGCCGGCTTCGCGATTGTAGCGGGGAGTTTCCTGAGTCTGTCGGGGTTTACGCAACAGGGGGCAGGTGCGGGCCGCGGCGCACGAGGGGGCGTTGGCCAGGGCACTCCTGTTCGTGGGCCGAATGGCGAAGTGTGGGGATTCACGGACACCGCCTTCAATCCCAACACGCGGTGGCGGATTCATGATCCAGAGCGTCCACAGCCGGCGGCCGTGACGCCGGGCGAGACGGTGAGCATCCCCGCGCCGTCAGACGCCATCGTGCTTTTCGATGGCAAGGATCTGTCGCGGTGGTTAAACCGTGGCCAGAATGGCGCCGAGTCTTCCGCGACATGGCCTGTCCGCGACGGCTACTTTGAAGCCCAGGGCGGCAACCTGTCGACCCGCGAGAGTTTCGGGGATGTGCAGTTGCATCTCGAGTACGCCATTCCGGCGGACGTCACGGGATCGAGCCAGGACCGCGGCAACGGCGGCGTCATCTTTATGGGCCGGTACGAGATCCAGATTCTCGACTCCTACAACAACCGGACGTATGCAGACGGCATGATGGCTTCGGTTTATGGCGAGTGGCCGCCGCTTGTGAACGTGTCCCGGAAGCCTGGAGAGTGGCAGTCGCTTGACGTCGTCTTCGAGGCGCCGCGGTTCACCGGCAGGGTGACGCCGGGATACTTCACAGTCTTTTGGAACGGCGTGGTCGTGCACAACCGGGCTGAGCTTTATGGAACCACCACGCCGACCATGACGCCGCACGTGTACACTCCGCATGATCCGGAGTTGCCTCTGCAAATCCAGGGACGCGCGCGCGTCCGCTATCGCAACATCTGGATTCGCCGCCTGAAGCCGTACGATCAGCGCGCCAAGATCAACTAGAAAGGAGTGGCAGACATGGCGCCGCAGTCTGCATGGTTTCGCGCCCCTACTGTTTCGGTAATGGCCACCACGACCAGCTTGAGCGCCACGGCTATGGCTCGAATACTATTCATCACAGTCATCACACTGTTCCTGAGTCTGGGTAGCTTCTCGGCGCAAAAGCAGCCGGTAATCGGACTCATCACCAAGACCGAGACGAATCCGTTCTTCGTAAAGATGAGAGAAGGCGCGCAGGCCGCTGCCAACTCCAAGGGCGCCAAACTGCTCACCGGCGCCGGCAAGGCCGACGGCGACAACGCCGGCCAGGTGACGGCGATTGAGAACATGATCGCCGCCGGCGCGAATGCCATCCTGATCACGCCCAACGACAGCAAGGCGATCGTGCCCGCGATCAGGAAGGCGCGGAACAAAGGCGTGCTTGTCATCGCGCTCGACAGCCCGACGAATCCGACGGACGCTGTTGACGCCCTCTTCGCTACCGACAACTACAAGGCTGGCGTACTCATCGGCCAATACGCCAAGGCGGCGCTTGGCGGAAGAACACCGAAGGTTGTAACGCTCGATCTATTCCCCGGCCATCCGGTCGGGGCTCAGCGCCACAACGGTTTCATGATCGGGCTCGGTCTCGAGGCGCCCGGCGCCGGCAGCAATACGCTCGGCACTGCGCCCGCGATCGCCTGTGCCGCCGACAGCTATGGTGACCAAGCCAAGGGCCAAACAGCGATGGAGAACTGTCTGCAGAAGGTGCCGGACGTGAATCTCGTTTACGCCATCAACGAGCCCGCGGCCGCCGGCGCGTTCAACGCGCTCAAAAGAGCAGACAAAGAAAAGAACGTCATCATCGTGAGCGTCGATGGCGGGTGCCAGGGCGTTGCCGATGTCGGCGCCGGCAGGATCGCCGCCACCAGCCAGCAGTACCCGCTGAAGATGGCCGCGATGGGAGTCGAGGCCGCCGTCGAATATGTAAGGACCGGCAAGAAGCCGAGCGGCTACACCGATACAGGCGTGACGTTGATCGCCGCAAAACCCATGGCTGGCGTGAAGAGCGCGGATGTGAAAACCGGAATGGAGCTCTGCTGGGGTAAACGGTGAGAATCGCGGTACTGGGTCCATTCCTGGCGCTGATCGCTGCGTGCCTTTTCTTCGCCACCCAGTCCGATCGGTTCCTCACCGGTGAAAACCTTTCGCTCGTACTGCAGCAAGCCGTCGTGGTAGGCATTATCGCTATCGGGCAGACGCTGGTCATTCTCACCGCAGGCATCGACCTCTCCTGCGGCATGGTGATGGCGCTAGGCGGCATCATCATGAGCAAGTTCGCGGTCGATTTCGGTTTGACCGCACCGATCGCGATGGCAGCCGGCATCAGCGTTGCGGCGCTCTTCGGGCTTACCAACGGCCTGCTCGTCACGACTGTGAAGTTGCCGCCCTTCATCGTCACGCTCGGCACGATGAACATCGCCTTCGCGATCACGCAGCTGTACTCCCACTCGCAGACGGTGACCGACCTGCCTCTCTGGATGACTGCACTCGGCGACACATTCAGCCTCGCCGGAACCAAGGTGGCTTGGGGAACACTGCTGATGTTGGCACTCTACGGGCTCACGTGGTTCGTGTTGAGCGAGACTGCCGCCGGTCGCCACGTCTACGCGGTGGGGAACAATCCTGAGGCCGCGCGCCTCGTGGGCATCCCAACCAGGAAAGTGCTGCTTGGCGTCTACGCGCTCGCAGGCGTGTTCTATGGCTTTGCGTCGCTGCTCTCTGTCGGCCGCACAGGTGTCGGCGATCCGAACGCTGGGCAGACCGAGAACCTCGATGCGATCACCGCCGTAGTGCTCGGCGGCACCAGCCTTTTCGGCGGCCGAGGCGTTGTAATCGGCTCTTTGATCGGCACACTCGTCGTCGGCGTCTTTCGTAACGGCCTGACTCTGATGGGTGTGTCCAGCATCTACCAGGTACTTGTTACCGGAATACTTGTCATCCTCGCTGTGACCGCAGACCAGCTATCGCGCAAGGGCGCGCGCTGACCGTGAACGTGCCAACCGTTCACCCCGTCCCCGATGTACCCGCTGTCCCTGTTGTCCTGCAGGCCAAGAATCTTGTGAAGCGCTACGGCCATGTGACCGCGCTGGACGGTATGGATTTCGAGCTGCGCGCGGACGAGGTCCTCGCCGTCATCGGCGACAACGGGGCCGGCAAGAGCACCTTGATCAAAGCCTTGGCGATCGTGCCCGACGCAGGCGAAATTCGGCTCGACGGAAGGCTTGTCCGATTCGGCAGCCCGATTGAGGCAAGGCTTGCTGGCGTCGAGTGTTGCTATCAGGATCTCGCGGTGGCGCCGGCGATGACCGTTGCCGAAAACCTCTTCCTCGGGCGCGAGCTGCGACGAGCGGGCTTCCTCGGCAGATGCCTCCGCATGCTCGATAGGCAGAAGATGATCGACGTCGCGGGCGCGCGCATGGCCGACTTGCAGGTCGGCATTCACTCCATGACGCAGACCGTCGAGACGCTTTCCGGAGGTCAGCGTCAATGCGTGGCCGTGGCGCGCGCTGCCGCCTTCGCCCGGCACGTGGTGATCCTCGATGAGCCCACTGCCGCGCTCGGCGTAAAGGAAGGCAATATGGTGCTCGAACTCATCCGCCGCGTGCGCGACAAGGGGCTGCCGGTGGTTCTCATCTCGCACAACATGCCGCACGTGTTCGAGATCGCCGACCGAATCCATGTGGCGCGATTGGGCAGGCGCGCCGCCGTCCTCAACCCGAAGAAACTCTCCATGAGCGATGCAGTGGCAGTAATGACCGGCGCGACCGCTCCGGAAAATATCCCAGCTGAATGGCAGGCATGACTTGCCGGGGAGCCGGGGAACGGGCGCGCGGCGGAGCCGCCGCAGGCCCGACGTGGCGCGGGAAATGGATCGGCGGGGTCTATTTACGTCGCCTTCAATTCCACCATGATTCGGTTGTATCGGGAATCGGACGAGTCCAGGCTCGTCAGGCGAGGTGAGCACTTCCGCGCCGATTTTTTCAACCCCGCAACGACTGCTTCTCGGTCGAACGGCCGAACCTTGATGCAAAAGTGTTCGATGCGCGGTGACTGCCAGGCGGGAGCTTGCTGGAGCGAGTCGCGTATCGGCCTTGAGATTCAACCAAGGCCGATACGCGTCGATCCAATCGCTCTTCTGCATGGCTGGAATAACCTTAAGAGCACCGATCCTGGCGGTTCCCAGAATTCCCCAAATGACCTTTTTCATCGATTTGCCTGCTGCTTCTAACTCTGTTCCGCGAAACAATGAAATACAAAAAAGATATGTGTCCAACGAATGGAAAGGGGCCAGCTTGGTATTGCGTACGTCCGTCTTCGAACGTAGAGTAAGGCTCCTTCACGAGTCCAGACAAAGGAGGGAATCATGTCTTCGCGACGCCGTTTCCTACAACAGGCTTCCAGCGCAGGTTTGGCTTTGTCCGCTAGCTCGATGTTCGGCCGGTTTCTATCCGCGCAGAGTCCGGCTAGCGCGGATCAAACATCGCGCATCTTCATGAACTCGCGACGAACGATCGCTTCGCTGGACCGCAATCTTTTCGGCTCATTTCTCGAACATCTCGGCCGAGCGATTTATGAAGGCGTCTACGATCCTGCATCGAAGCTCGCCGACGCGAACGGCTTTCGCAGAGACGTGATAGGTGAAATTCGCAAGCTGGGCGTTCCCATCATTCGCTACCCCGGCGGGAACTTCGTTTCAGGTTATAACTGGCTGGACGGCGTTGGCCCGAAGCAGGACAGGCCGCGCGTGCTCGACAAAGCTTGGAATTCAATAAACACAAATCAATTCGGCACGAATGAATACATGGCCTGGTGCAAGGCCGTAGGCGCGCTGCCTTTGATGGGATTGAATCTCGGAACTGGAACTGCGGAAGAGGCAGCCGCGCTGGTGGAGTATTGCAATACGGAGAGCGGCACCAAGTGGAGCGACCTGCGTCGTAAACACGGTTTTGCGGAGCCGTACAACGTGAAGTACTGGTGTTTGGGCAACGAGATGGATGGGCGTTGGCAAATCGGACACATGACGGCGGCCGAATACGGAATAAAAGCTCAGGATGCTGCACGGCAGATGCGTTACGTCGACCGTTCGCTCGTGCTGATCGCTTGCGGATCGAGCGCACCGTCCATGCCGACATATCTCGACTGGGATCGCGAAGTCCTGGAGTCGTGTTACGAGTACGTGGACGGACTTTCGTTGCATCGCTACTTCGCGAATACTACAGAGGAGACCGGTGGAGACAGCCACAAGTTTGTCGCGATGAATCTCGCGATGGACCGGCAGATTGGAGAGACGTTGGCCGTCTGCGACCTCGTGCGCGGTCTCAAACGTTCATCCAAGAAGCTGTGGCTCTCTTTCGATGAATGGAATGTTTGGTACCGACAGCGCAGCGGGGACGCGGTCGACGGTCATCGCCAACAGGCGCCGCATCTGCTTGAAGAAATCTACAACCTTGAAGATGCGCTTTTGGTCGGTGGATTACTCATCACATTGCTGCGTAATTCCGATCGCGTAAAGATTGCCTGCCTCGCCCAGTTGGTGAATGTCATCGCGCCAATCATGACCAATACGAATGGCTTGTTCCGCCAAACGATCTATCATCCTTACAACTGGGCTCTGCAGTATGCCCGTGGCCGTGTGCTCAATCTGCTCATCGAGTCCCCCACATATGACGTTCCCGCGATGGATGCAGTTGCATACATCGATGCGGCAGCAACGATGAACCCGGACGACGGCAGAGCGGCATTGTTCATTCTGAATCGTGACCTGTCGAAAGCCCGTCAGGTCGAAGTCGTGTGGGAGGACACGCCAAAATCCCGTGTGGCTATTTCACAGGTTCTTACTGGAAATGATTT
>QHXA01000092.1 GCA_003222755.1 Acidobacteriota bacterium | reverse complement strand
GAGAAGCCGCTTTCAAAGTCAAGATTCGCCTCGGTGCGCCCGTTCGAGCTGAAGGCATCAAAGCGGAAAGCAACTACAAAGATATTACCGAGCGGGTGCGTCAGGCCGTGATTGTCCTTGCCGGCATCACCAGGAAAAAGTCGGCATCGGCTTGCTAACTGAATTTCAGATCGATGAGCCTTCTCGTTGATCCCGTCTAGTACGTGGTACGTTTCTCAAAAAACATACTTCAGAGC
>QHXA01000091.1:9603-16365 GCA_003222755.1 Acidobacteriota bacterium | reverse complement strand
GGAAGACCGACAGTGCTTCTCATCACGAGTTCATCCAGGATCCGCTGGTTCTCGCTTGTTTCAGCCGGAAATTGTGTTCAGCAGCACGGCAACTCGCCCGCGCTCGTGCGGCATTGCGACCGCCAACCATCGCCTATGCAATCAGTGTTCTTCCAACCGGCACCGTCTGGGAATGGCCAGCCCCTCACATCGATCACGCCATCGAGAGAGATGGGCATAAAACATTTCCTCCGCCGTTTCGTATCGGCTGCCTGATTTACTTGAATGACATTCCTCGACACGCGGGAGCAACCGTCGTTTGGCCGGGATCGCATCATCAACTCGCGGGTCTCGCGGCGGCTTCTCCAAAGCAGTATGAGTTGTTGGCATCTCTTAATCGAGACATTCAGAAACTGCCGCTTCGAGAGCCATTAGAAATCACAGCGGCAGCCGGGGATGTACTCTTCTATGATTACCTGTGCGCTCATGCCGGAAGCGCGAATGAGGGAACTAAGCCGCGACTGGCGCTGAATCATAAGTGGTAACTATGCGCTAGCAGACCCCGGCCCGCTACGAACTCTTCCGCACGGCGCACTCAATTCCCGCCTTGGAGTTGTCTTTCCGCTTCGATCCAATCTTCAACATCATGCCCAGGTTCGCCTCCTCTCGCGAGGAACAGCTCATACGCCCGCTGGGCAATCTCCTCTTGAGTTACGGTGGAGCGATCGCCTGCAGGCTTCACAGGTCGAGCTTCCGTAGCGTTCTTCGCATTTTTTTTCTTTCGTTGTGCTTTTGACATTCAACTTTCCTCCCTCATCGAAGCATAGCACTGCTCGACGCCGAAAGAATGTACGGATGTGGGCATAAATTCATCTGATTTCTTTTCTTGGGAAGCGGTGTACTCTTTTAGGTGATGCAAGGAATGCACTCGATGCGGGAACGGATTCTATTCAATTAACCATCAACGCATGGAGTGAAAATAATGGCAGACGCAGTTCCGATCCGAAAAACTTCGTCAATCCTCGATGAAATGCTGGAGATGCAAGATAGCATTATGCGTCGAGCATACGAGATCTTTGAGCAGAATGGGAGCACACTGGGCCGCGATCTCGAGAACTGGGCGCAAGCCGAGCGGGAACTTTTGTGGAGACCCCCATTCGAATTGTGCGAAAAGGACGGCAAATTTCAGCTTGAAGCTGCGATTGCAGGTCTGGAAGCCAAGGACATCAATGTTGAGGTGACGCCGGAAGACATCATCCTGAAGGCTGACCTCCAGCATGAACACAAAGAGCAGAAGGGCATTGTCCATTACTGCGAGTTTCAACCGGGCAAGATGTTTCGTACGATTCACTTGCCGAAGAAAATCGATACCGAGAGGGTCAAAGCGGAATTCAAGAATGGGTTGTTACGCTTGACCGCCGAAGTAGCTCAAGAAGCCCGCGCCAGAACAATCAAACCAGAAGCTGCGTGAGGGCGTGTAACTCTATAGGGGCGGTCTATGACGCCCAAGTTTTCTCAATGGAGACAACGTGGGCGGTCATAGACCGCCCCTACAGCGCTAAGCCGGCGTCAGTTTAATTCTTTTGGCTGCCGCATCGATGGCTTTGACAATGAATGACCGTATCTGGCCTTCGCGATACGGTTCGGAACTCGCGCCCGAAGCGGCAGGCCTGGCGCCGCCTTTCCAGACGGCCGCCAGTTGTTCCGCCAGCGATCCGCCCGGCAGCGCCGCGGGCTCGGCAGGCGCATCTTCTTCGAGCAGACACACGCCTTCGACGCCCTCGCCCAACTGCACGATCACTTTATTACCGAGTACCTGTAGCACACGTCCGCTGACGCGGTCGCCTACCGCGGCATGTTGCGCGAACTGGTCCGCGGCCGTCGCCTCGAGCTGCTTCATGCCCAGCTTCAATCGCTTCGTTTCCGGATCGGCTGATAGGACCACCGCGCGCACCACTTGTCCGACCTTCACGACTTCGCTGGGATGCTCGATGCGCTTCTCGTTTGTGAATTCGGAAACGTGAATTAGGCCATCGATGCCTTCTTCCAGTTCCACAAACGCGCCGAACTTGACAAGTCTGGTGACCTTGCCTTCAACTACTTTTCCACTCGGGTAACGATCCTTGATCGTGTCCCAAGGGTTTCCCAGGACCTGCTTCAGGCCCAGGCTGAGACGCGCCGCCTCGCGGTCCACCTTCAGGACCACGGCCTCAACGCGCTCACCCTTTTTCAGTACGTCGCTTGGACGCTGGATGCGTTTTGTCCACGACATCTCCGACACGTGGATTAATCCTTCTACGCCGGGCATCACTTCCACAAACGCGCCGAAATCCGTCAGCCTCGTGATTTCTCCCGTTACGCGATCGCCCGGATTCAGGGTTGCAAGCGCTTGTTCCAAAGGGTCAGGAGACATCTGCTTCAGGCCGAGCGAAATCTTGCCGTTCTGTTTATCGACCTTCAGGACCTTCAGGTCAAGCACGTCGCCCACCGCCAATTCGGTCGAGGGATCATTCACACGCGACCAGGAAATGTCACCGACGTGCAGCAAGCCGTCGATGCCACCGATATCGATGAACGCGCCGTAACTGGCGAGAGAGCGCACCGTGCCGCGCACCACTGCGCCTTCTTGCAAGGACTCGAGCGTGTTCTGCCTCACCTGCTGCACTTCTTCTTCGATCACCGATCGACGATCAACGACGACATCTTCTTCATCGACGTCGAGCTTGATGATGCGACAGCGAATCTCCTGGCCAACCAGTTGCTCCATCTCGGCAGGAGTGCGGGCGCCACTCCGCGAAGCCGGCAGGAACGCGCGCGTCCCTACGTCCACAGTGAAACCGCCCTTGACGGCGCCCGTGACCCGGCCAGCGACGATTTCTTTCTCTTCAAAGGCGCGCTTCAGCCCTTCCCAATCGCGCGGCCGCGGACCCACGACGCGGGAGAGCGTCGCCATACCTTCGCTGTTATAACCGGTAATCGCTACGTCAAAGCTATCACCGCGCTTTGCGGAAAGGTTCCCGTCGGCGTCAAGAAGATCGGCGCGTGGAATCACGCCTTCAGCCTTGGCGCCGTAGTCGATCAGGAGGAAGTCGCCGGACACGCCGACGACGGTGCCGCGAAGCGGCGGCGCAGCAGCTTTCCTTTTGCCGCGTTTCCCTTTTGCGACGGGCGCTTCCGTCTTTTTGGTACTTTCAAATTCATTGAGAATGTCGGCAAACGAGACGTCTTCCGTCTCTTCACCTTCTTCCCGACGATCGTTGTGCATGGTTTAGTACTATATCACCCCGAAATTGGTAATTCGGGGTCGTCTGACCCCGAATTACCAAATTGACGGGGACATTCAACGGTGTTAGCTTGCAAATATTTTCATTTTAGGATTTTCGGAGGAATTCATGTACCGGAAAGTCGCAGTAGCGGCAATCATCGCGGGTTCGCTTTTCTTGAGCTGCGGGATGGGGCTCGCGCACCACTCAGTGGCCGCCAATTTTGATGGGAGTAAAGCAATGGATGTTACGGGCAAGGTCAAGGCGATCGAGATCCGGAACCCGCATTCGCAAATTACGCTCGAAGTGCCGAACCCACAGGGCGGCGTGAAGGAATTCTATGTCGAATGGTCAGACAAGAATGCACTGCTTCGCCGGAGTGTGCCGGTCAACAAAATCAAAGTAGGGGATACGGTCACGATCAACGTCAGTCCAAGCAAGCGGCTTCCCAACCTCGGATATTTCCGGACGGCGACACTGCCGGATGGCACGATTCTGAGAGATTGCGGATTCGCGGCATTTCGTGAAGGCATCGTGAAAGGCAGGTCCGGGTGCGAGGAGAATGCGCGATGAAGAACTTTGTCATTCTCGCGGTTATGATTGCCATCGCTGTGCCGGCATACGCCGCGGTTGGAAAACACGCGGAATTAGACGGCGTTTGGATTTTATTGGGAACCAACATCGAGAAACCGCAACTGACACCCGAAGGCGAAAAGAAACGCGCCGCCTACGATTACCAGAAGGACGATCCCGACTTTCAATGCAAACCTGCCAGCGTCACCCGAGTCATGCACACGCCATCGCCACCAATCCAGGTCCGACAACATCAGGATTACGTCGAAGTGAACTACGAATTCATGGATGTGCGCCGCCGTGTTCCGCTGAAGAAGGGACTTGCCGCGAAAGACGCGCCATACGCGTCGCCTAGATATCCGCATTTAGGTAAATCGGCGGCGCAGTACGACGGTGAGACGCTCGTGATCGAAACAGTAGGCCAACGCGCCGGAGTGCTGGACACGCTGGGAGTCCCCGGGCTGTATCAATCGGATCAGATGCGCACGGTGGAGAAATTTAATCCCAATGGCGACAGGATGCAGGTTTCCGTGACGCACTACGATCCTGTTTACTTTATCCAGCCTTTTACCGTGACGTACAACTACGTGCGCCTTCCCGGCGGGAAAATCGAAAAGTGGGACTGCAAGCCCGAGGAAGCGACCTTCGAGCGATTTGCGAAATGAACATTATTCGACGATCGTGAGCTGGGACGCCTCGACGTCGAACGGTTTCCATTCACCAGTGCGGCCTTCCGAGTCTTTCGCCGTCACCGTATATCGCACAATACCGAGCGGTGCGTCGTTGGGTACAACCCATTTCAGTACCCAGAACTCGCGTTCCGGTTGCTGTTCGGTCTGACGGTCGCGCATCGGAAGATCAATGGTCTTGCCGCCGTAGGTCAGATGCACGACGAGTTGCGTCCGGCGATCGCGTTTGCCCGTGGCGGGATTGACGGCGGTCATGCGGAAACCGACCGGATCCCCTCTCTTATATCGATTGTTCAGAGTGCAGTTGAGCGGCTTGCCGGGGCCGAAGAAGTAGGCGAGGTCTCCCGAAAGGATCAATCGTTCGCCCTCACGTTGCGCCATTCCTGGAATAGGCATCGCCGCAGCCACAATCGTGATCAGTACCACGGCCGCCGACAGTACAAGAATTCGAGAGGCTTTATTCATGGTTGTGAAGATTACCTCGAATCCAACGCGTTCGTCCAGATTTCTGTAGGGGCGGTCATAGAGCGCCCCTACAGAAAGGCGTCTGCGGGCTATTTGACGTCAAATTTGAAATGCAGAGCGGGGATTTTGTTGCCCGGATGATCCTCTGCGTAAGTCAGCTGCGGCTGCCGATACAACAGTTGTGGTTCGGTGGAGGGTCCTTGATAGATGCCCGGAAACAAGTCGATCAAATGCTCGCCGGGAGCGCCCGCCGCGGTGAAGTTAATAATGACATCGCCGTGACTGTTGAAGCCGCATGCGTATCCCATGTACGCGTTGTCGTACGTGGCGACATAGATATTGTCGTACTCGGTCCAGCCCACGCCTTTGAGGTGGATTGTAACGGGAGTGCCGACCGGTCCTGAAGCCGGAGTCATGCCGACGATGCTGGTTTCAATAACGAAGTGAGCGAGCGCGACCGTCTTCTCGCCATCGCGCAGCGCCAGTCCGTGCAACCCCCCGAGATCGTCGGGAATCGTCACGGGGAATTCGAAGTGGCCATTGCTTGCAATCTTGACCTCACCGATGACGCTTTCTCGTGGCTCAAATCCATTACCACTGACGCGGCTACCCGCGAAAGTTTGCCACACGAGTTGGAGCGCTCGAACACCGCCGAAACCCTCGCCCCGTAGCAGCGCGCGCGTTCCAACGGGTCCCTGTGTCGGGCTGAGAGCCAGTCCGGCATTTGCAATTTGCACTTCGGTTTTCGGCACGGGCTGTGGAGCGTATGGTTCGATATAGGCGGCAGGCGCCACACTACGGCCGGCACTCGTGCGGAATGTGAACTCGGGTCGCGGGAGGTACGCGTTCGGCGCCTGCTCGTAGTTCAAATAACTTTGAGCCTGATATCCGGAATAAATTTTCACCGGGTGATCGCCGACTGGTCCCGCGGCTCGAAAACGCGCTACAGCCGATCCACGCGAACCGGCTGCAGACACAAAACCCACGGAATGGTTGTCCCAGTTGACGACCCACGTACTCTCCATTGTTCGCCAGCCGAGACCTTTCACCCTGAGCTCAATCGGTGTTCCGATTGGGCCGGAAGCCGGACTCATTTCGAAGCTCTGCGATACTTCAATGCCGTTTTGCGCGACGGGCCTGCCGTCAACGAGCGCCGTCACCTCGTGCACTCCGCCGTAATCTTCGGGAATCACGAAGCGAGCATCGAGCCGGCCATTGGAATCGACAATGAATTTACCGAGCGTCGTCGTGGTCTCCGTATATTTCTTCCCTTTGAAGTGATAGTAATCCTCGACGACCCATCCGCCGGCCACCGTTCCCCATTGAAGATCAATCGTCTTGCCTGCAGGTAGCTCCACGGCCTCCACACGAACTTCCGTCCCAACGAGCGCCGGCTTCTTGTACGTCAGATCCAGCTTTTTATAGGGAACGCTCGACGTCAAGTCTGCCTTCGCCGCCGGTTCGCGCGCCTGCTGCACGGAGCAAGCAGCCACAAAAAGAGGAATAAAAATTACTGATGTTCGCACCTGCGCCTCCGCAATAATTCGGAAGGTCAGCCTAGTTTATCCGGTGACGCTTGTCTAGATGTTGTGCTGTCCCGCGATTCGGGGCAAAATCCACGCAAGCAAAACGGGGTTCGAATAGGAGGGAACGATGAAACGTATCCATGTTGCGGGATTGCTTTGGGCCGCTTTGGTATATGCGGCTGCCGCGCCGGCTCAGAATTTGCCTTCGCAATTTGTCATTAGCGGCGAAACTGCGCGGAAGATCCACGATTTCACGACGATCAATTT
>QHXA01000091.1:8923-9405 GCA_003222755.1 Acidobacteriota bacterium | reverse complement strand
GAACCGGGTCATCCAAAATCCAGATGCCGAATTGCAGCAGATCCAACTCGGCTTCTTCCCGAATTCGGGCGGGCTTCCGATTATTGTCAACGATCAATTGATTGGAGCCGTCGGGGTCGGCGGTTCGGCGCCACGTGTAGCGCAGGGCTGGAGCGACGAAATCTGCGCCCACAAGGCGATGACCGAAGTGCTCGGACCACAGCCGCCGCTGGTCGAGGACCTGCCGCCGCGAGCGGCGGCCAATCGGGGCAACACGCCGGTCCCGCGATTCGACCTGCCTCAGGGCGTAACCCCCCGCTCGTCGCTACCGCCGGAATTCGTCGTATCCGGCCGGGCCGCGGCGAACATCTTCGATGCTAATCAGATTTCCAGTGAAGCTGCAAAGAAGGTCGCCCGCACATGCCGCGCCTGGGCGGCGGAGCACGGCGGCTCTGCCTCGATCTACATCATTGATACGCACGGGACCTTTGTGCATCAGGAAC
>QHXA01000091.1:0-8838 GCA_003222755.1 Acidobacteriota bacterium | reverse complement strand
CAACTGCGGAACGACCCGAGCGGACAACCGAGGCAGTTGATGCAGTTCGGTTTCTTCGGTGTTTCGGGCGGGCTTCCGATCGTTGTCGACGGAGAAATGATTGGCGCTATCGGTGTCGGTGGCGGCGCCGGCGGCGGTGACGAGAATTGCGCTATCGAAGGACTCAAGGCCGCCTTCGGAAATCGCGTCCTTCTGCCCGTTTATCCGCAGCAGAAAGACTAAGCGATCCAGGTCAGTCCCCTCCTTACATCACTGCAAGGAGGGGGACTAACGCCCGAGTCGAATGCCCCTACGCTCTCAGGCCGGCCGGCGGAACACGCGGCGAGCGAAGTGCGACAGTTTCCAAACAATGTAGACCGCCACAGAACCAAGCACGAGCACGAATGCGACGGCGATTAATGGATGCGACGCGGTCAACCACACGAGAACAAAAGAAACTGCGTCTTCTAGCAAGAAACCAGTTGCTGAATGGCTCCGGACTCAGATTAACCGCAGCGCGGGTGGATGCCTTCGCGGTGTGTGACGTCAACGCAATCCCGCCACCTACCAGTGCTGCGATAGCCTGCCACTGAGGATCAACGTGCCCGACCACCCCATAAGCCAGCAGGGCTCCGGCTGCCGGCCGGATAATCGTATGGATTCCATCCCACACACTGTCGATGATTGGTATTTTGTCGGCGACAAATTCAACGATGTAGAGCACGGCTGCGGCGACAATGACGGGTGTTCTTCCGACGACCTCGAGTCCGGGCGGAAGATGAACCACTCCCAGACGCTGCATCACACCCAAGGCGAGAACCGTTGCATACGTGTTGAGCCCCGCTGCGAACGAAACGCCCAGGACGGCACTAAGTAAATTCGTCATTTCGAGTTCTATGGATTCCGCACTTCGAGTATTGCAGGAGGAGACGGCGGCGCGAAGTCCCCTCCCTGTGAAGGAGAAGGTGACTTTCTCAGCGCGGCCATCAATTTTTTCACAGCTTCCACGCGACTACATGCTGGACTGCCATTTTCCAAACAGATGAGAATTCGCTAAGGCTTAAACTGCCGTCTACTTCGCTGTCTGCTTTTCTTCCGCTCGCGCGCCCGCGAGAATTCCAAAAAGTCCGTAGTTTCCTTCGTGGCAGGCATGCTCGTATAGCGGATCCTTACTGCGCGTCATTGGAATTTCCGCACTCCATGGCTTGGTGAACACTGTTGGATCATCGACTGTGAACTTGTAGAGAAGCGTGTCCGGATCGGTTCGGGTGAAACGTTCGATCAGATGGAGATTCTCATCGGCACCTCTGAATTTGCTCTTGCTGGTGAAATTCGTCGTGTCTACAACGAGAGTATTGCCCTGCCAATGGCCGCGGGAATCGCCCAGCCACTGTCGGACAGTGGACGGAAAATGCGGACTTCCGTCGAGGGGAATAATGCGAGCATCATGGATGATCTCCATGAGAATCGTGACGTATCCCGGTGCTTGCACGATCTGATAATTCGTTGTGAGCGCACCATACTGGGAATTGTTGTAAAAGCTCGGCAGCATCGGCGGACCGCCCATCGGAAAGATGATGCAGCGCTCCGCGAGCGATCGGTCTTCCGGACCGTCGGACGGATGTGCTCTGGAGTAGGCGCGTTCTGCCTCGACTCTCTTTTGCGCTTCGGGAGTAAACGGCGGGACTTTGCCATCCGGCGGATCAACGATCAGTGAGGTGTGAAGGTTCACTGCGCGTTTCGCATCGCGATCCCACCAGAAATCGTTGTAAGTGCCAACGGATCCGGGAGCCGGCGGCTTGTCGCGAGTGGTTCGAGCAAAGACTCTCTCCTCGTAGGCCGCAAATTCTTGCGGGCTGAAGAATTGTTTTCCCTCGAGTTCTTTCGGCCGTTCCAAAGGAATGATAGACGCGTTGCTCCAGATTCCCTGGATGTCCGGCTGACCATCAGCCGTTCGTGGCGGTGTCCAAGGCTTTTTGGCGGCCGATGAACTCTGAGCCACGGCCGACACCATCAGCGGCAGCGTCCCAAAAGCGGCAGCGAGAACAAGGCTGACCAGTATCTTCATTCCGGGCGATTTCGCTCGCATATGATTCTCCGAATGTCAGTGCAAGTAAGGCTTCGTTCCCTGGGGAAGCGGCGTCTGGTCGAGGGCCACCATCATCGATGAGATCTGGTACAAGCCCATCGTGCCGACCAGGTCGACCACGCCACGATCGCCGCCGAGCACGGTTTTGGCGGCCTGCAGTGTGCTATCGCTTACCTCACGTTTTGTGATGAATTCCGTTGCGAAATTGTACACGGCCTCAACGTCGTTCGGCATTGCCGCCGGTCGTTTCCCGGTCCGAATGGCTTCCACGACTTCAGGTGTGATGCCGTTGCGTACGGCCGCCGTATGGTGCGCGTTCCACACGTACTCGGCGGACCAGTGCCTGGCAACAACAAGAATCGCGAGCTCGTTCAGTTTCGGCGGCACGCTCGAGAATCCTTCGCGGCCGGCAAAGCGCGCGTAGGCGATCGCCTTCTGCGCGAGATCGCCGAGCTCCGGGCTGACCATCATCACGCCAAGTGGACCCGTGATATCGCCTCGCGGCCCGCTGAGAATGCTTTCAACATATTTCTTTTGCCGCGCGCTCAGCTTGTCCCAATTGCTGGGCGTCTCGATGCGGTTGCCTCGGAGACGCGACACCGTTTGGCGAAGCTGCTCGGCCGTGGGGACTGGCGCCTGTGCTAGAACGCCCGCGACGGCGACGAAGCCGATGAAGGTTACAACAGGCACAGTACGGTTCATGCGTCTGTCTCCTTTATGTGTTAAGAACAAAATTTCGAAATTGGACGAATCCTGCATCTCAAATCCGAAATCAGAAATCGCAAATTGGACGCCCGAGGTGCGAAGGTCCAATCTGATATTTCGGATTTGAGATACAGGATTCGTCCAATTTCAAATCTCCACTGCCTTCCGCGTCAGGGCTGGAGCTTCGAGTTCATGGCCTGGTAAAACCCGATGCGTGTGCCCGGCGTGATCAACATTGTGGTGCGGCGATTATACCGAACAACTCTCTTGGCGGACTGTTAGAATGAGCGGCTATCGAACCATGCTGAAGCCCGGTACTCAACTCGGCCCGTACGAGATTTTGTCTCCGCTCGGAAGAGGAGGTATGGGCGAGGTGTATCGGGCCAGAGACACGCGGCTCAAGCGGGACGTGGCGATCAAGGTTCTCTCTGAAGATGCATCTTCGGATGCGAAGCGTTCGAAATTTTTCGGGCAAGGGGGCGAGTCCTTTCTTCCGAACGCGTTTTTTCAGGCACGCGTTAATTTACAGTTTCGTCGAGCACACGTTGGGCCGTTCTCATAATCGGACGAACATCGATGCAGAAGTGGGGTATTTCGTTACATCGCGAATAGCAGTGACGGGTATTGCAAGCTATGCGAGACACCACGGAGGGCTGGATTACGATTCGAGCAAGGGCTTAGACCAGTGGACTCCGGAAGAACTCCTGAAGCATGATGAATTGATGCGCTCCAACCAACTCGATGTCGGTGGCGGCGCAGCCGTCCTCATCAACAAATCGACCAGTGTTTACGCCAATTACCTTACGATCGTCTCCGGCATCAACGGCCGTGCGCTTAATTCGGGCATCATGCTCGGTATCAACGTTCGGTTCCGGAGCCGCAAGCCTCACGTTTCAGAAAACGTTGCTGAACGTGAATTCACTGCATTGAGTTCCCTACTCCCAACCATCCGGCACGGCGAATTGCGGCCTTGCCACTAGGAAAAAATCGGGTTGATCTCGCGAGCTGCTTATTCCCTTCCTTGCATCACCGCAAAGAGAGGAAATAACGCCTGGTTCGAATCTATTCACATCTTGCACGCGACTTCCTATTAGTTGTTGATTTGGTTCATAAGGCTGGATACGCATGCAGTAATATCCATTGCCTGCACTGTCATGAAGATTGCTTTTGGAATATTTCGGTAACCGGATGGTCGTGAACGAAAGTCTGAAGGTCCTCGCTTACCGCTTTGGCAGGACTCACGAGAACACGCGGCGAACTAGCGCTTGAGCGCGATCGATTATTGTGGAGTCAGCGTTCACGAGAGCGAGTCTCGCCAGAAGCTCGTCTCGGCGGGCAAGTCCATGCTTCGCTGCTTCCGTGAGGAAATCGATGTCTTTCTCGCGGCCCGCAATTGCTTTGGCGGCGAGCAAATCATGCACTTCAAGGCAGAGGCCTCGTGCACCTCGAGTGTTTTCGTTCTGGACGACCACCAGACGTTCCTTCCAACCTTGGGGCAAGTATGCAGTGGTTTCACTCACGCCTTGCGCATAGTAGCCGTACATCTCGTGAAATGGGGACAGTTCACCAATGCTGCCATCAATTAAATCGGCTCGCTCGGGATGGTGCAGCGGATAGAGATCAGCTTCGGCCGAAACCCGCATTGACGCCGGCGCATGCGGGAACTGGCCCAAAATTGACTGGCTGCCAATGACGACGATATCTTCGTCGTTGGCAATGTCCGCAGCCGCGCGGATTAGATGCTCCAGTTCTGGGCGGGTCATGATTTTCCTGCAAGCCTCTCTCGTGTTTCGCGCCAAACGCGCCAGCGTTCGCGAGGATCGAGCGCACCTGCAAATGGGCTCGATTGCCGCAGTTCTTCAGCTAGTTCACTCCGATCGATAAGGAATGCTGCGATTGAATTCGCATCGCGGTTGAGAATGTCCTGCCACTTGCGAGCAAATGGTCGAAGCGGGTCCTCTGTAAGCCAGCCTTTGACCCGCTCTCTTGCCGTCTCGAGAATGGCTGGATCATCGATGAGATGGGCAGCAATGATTGCGTGATAAGCGAGACTACGTTCCAGAGCAAGCTTGTGCAAGTCCATCGATAGAGGAAGCGTATCACTTTGAGCCGGATTGCAGAGGCTCAAAGTCGCACGTGATGACATTAGCGGCCGCAAATATACGAGCGATTATTTCATCGCTTCGCGAGCGACTGCCAGTTTGAGAAGACTGTTACTGGCGAGGGTGCCTGTGACTGCGCGCTGGTCAGAAAGAGGAAACGCTTACCGTCGGCGGTCACGTCATATTGCTGCCGCCAGTCGCGCCAGAAGTCACAAATAGAGGTTCAGGTGGACTGACTTCCGGTTCATTCGAAAGATGAGCCGGCAGGACCTTGACCGCTACAGTGCGGTCGAGGCGTGTGTCGCGCGCGCGATACACTTCACCCATTCCGCCCGCCCCAATAAGATTCTGAATTTCGTAACTTCCGAGCTTCTTAGCGATCAACGCTGCGGGCCCTGCAGAATTTTTTCCCAGCTATAGGCGAAGAATGCGTTTTGGATTTTGTCGATGACGAAAATTTCCTGATGTTTGAAATCCAGTGCAGCGCCTCTTGGAGCGATGAGCATCGTGGTTTCGCCTTTGATCGTAGCTTTAGGCGGGATATCGCCGTTATCGGTGTAATTCCAAATCCCGACAAACGATTCGCCAAGGTTGCGCGAGACCTGCACGCCCCGCGCTTCGATCGTGGCGATGAGCTCTTTGCGTTCGGGAATGATAGTAAAACCTTTTGGCGCGTAAATGCCGGTTTTTGGACCGGAGATGATCGAGCGCGGCGGCACATCCCCTTCATCAGTTCGGTTGAAGATGAGAATGCCCTGAGGATCGCTGTTGCCGATAGCGATGATATTGTTGACGGGATCAACAGCGACGCCTCGCGCGCGATTGAGTCTTGTCTTCGGCCCAGCAATGATCCTCAACGGAGCCACATCGCCGTTAGCGGTCCTCGAAAAGACCAACACTGCCTGCCGTGTCGGTACGATGATTTCATCATGAACGCTGTCCAGCGCCAACTCGTCATTATCTTGGAGAAAAGTATGCGGGCCCTGGATCGTACGGATCGGCGCTTCGTCACCGCTCGCGTTTCCACGGAATACAAGAACCGCCTCCGCTAGAGGATTTGGAACGAGAATCTCGTCATTCTTTTCATCGAAAGCGATGGCGTGCGATGTTCTGGAAAGTCTGGTATGTCCGCCTTCAATGACTCTCACCGGTGCCACATTTCCGTTCGCCAACCTGGCGAATATCGCGATGCGCGGATTGGCCACTCAGTTCGGAACGAGAAGCTGCTCGCGTGTTGGATCGTATGCGATGCCGCCCGGATTACCGATGCCGGGAGCCGGCGTTTCGTCGGGCGCGCCACGAAGAATGCGGACGGGCGCCACATTGCCTTGCGCTGTGCGGCGATAGACCGTGGCCGTGTGCAACTCCGGGCTCGTCGCCCAAACCTCATCGTTTTTGACGTCGACGAATAATCCGACGGGCTTTCTTAGTTTGGTTGCGGGACCTTCGATTTTCCGGATAGGGGCCACGTCGCCGTTAGCGGTCCTGTCGAAAACCAGAATGGAATTGCTGCCGCTATTGGCGACGAAGATCTCGTTATGGGCCGTATCGACGAACACCTTCATGGGCAGGCTCAGCCCGGTCCTGGGCCCGTGTATGGAACGCACCGGAGCCGCGTTGTTCTGCGCCGTTCGCGCATAAACCGTCATCGATGGCTCTACAAATTTTCCGTTGGAGGAGCGGAGTTCGCGGCGTTCTGCCGGAACGGACAAGTTCGCGATGCCTCGTGCAAGCTGCGCTTGCACAGTGTTGGGATTATCTTCGCTCGACACAGCATCGTGGTAAGAGTCGTGATTGGCCACGAAAATTTCATTGTTCTGAGCGTCGATGAAAATGCCGTGGGGGTCTGCGAGTCCGGTCGCTGGCCCCTGAATGACGCGCAATGGCTTTTCATCACCTTGGGCCAGACGTCGATAGATAGCAACCTTATTGATGGACTCAACCGTCACACCGACTTCATTGTTCGTCAGATCCAGCGCCACACCCCAAGTGCTGACGGCCGCCGGACTCAGAGTCCTCGATGCCGGCACGTTTCCAGTGGCGTCATATTTGAACACCAGCATATCGGCAGCGGTGTCGTTGTTGACCGTGTAAATCTCTTTGTTGGTGGGATCGAGCGCCACTCCGCATACGAAATCCACTCGCGACTTGTTCCCGGTGATTACAGTGCGGGGATCGGCCACATCACCGCTCACGAGATCTCTGTCGTAGGTTCGCAAACTGAAGAGATTCTCATCCGTCACCGCGACGATGTTCGAATCTGGATCCACTGCAACATCGGTGAACACGGGGAATCGATCCCGCACCTGGCGAAGCGGTGCCTGATCGCTGCCCAGTTGCGAAAACAGAACGAGACCTGCCGGGCCAGCTACGACAAACAGTGAGACTAAAAAGATTTTGCGAAATCGGATACGCATAAGTTGGACCAATTAGAACAAAGGATCCAGGAGAGTGTCAACGTAACGCAGGCAGGCGAGACCGGCGAGAGCATCCAAGTCCAAAATACTTGTGGCTCCGGTCCGGAAAGGTGGAGAATGCAAACAACGAAATTTTAGTCGTTGTGAATTGTTGAAGCATCGGAGGTCAGCGAGATGGCCACGAGGATTTTTGTTTTTGCAATAGTGACCGTTGCTTTGTTACTGGGTTCCTTTGAGCGCCAGGCGATGGCTGGGGGCCAGGAGCAGCCTACTGGCGTTGTCACTTTCCACAAGGACGTGCTTCCGATCCTGCAGAAAAATTGCCAGACCTGCCATCGGCCCGGCCAAATTGGGCCGATGTCGCTGATGAGCTATAAGGAAGCAAGGCCATGGACGAAAGCGATCAAAGCGGCGGTCCTTCAGAAAAAAATGCCGCCCTGGTTCGCCGACCCGAAGTACGGCCACTTTAACAATGACCGGTCGCTGAAGCCCGCTGAGATCGAAACTCTTGTAGCCTGGGCTGACACTGGAGCCTTAGAAGGCGATCCGAAAGACGCGCCCGCCCCGATTCAGTGGCCCGCGGACGGTTGGCAGATCCAGCCGGATGTGACTGTTGATCTGCCGGCGTATCAGGTCCCTGCGCGCGGTGTCAAAGAGTGGGAACAGTTGGCGCTTCCGGCGCCTTTCAAAGAGGACACCTGGGTCACGTCGGTCGAGATTCTGCCGGGACAGCCGGCGGTGGTGCATCACCTTTGCTTTAATTTCGAGAAGCATAAACCCACAACGTTGTACAACGTGTATGAGTGGATGGACGTACCGCGAGATGAAGATGGAGTCAGCAAGAATCGCGCTCGTGGTGTGGACACGAAGGAAGGAATCGTCGTCAGACGCGAAGTGGGCCGCACCGAGGAAACGCGACATCAGGGCCTCCAGACGATACGCGGCGGCAACGAGTTTTGCTACCTGCCAGGGTTGCCCTACGAAGACTATCGCCCGGTGAACGCTGGAGTGTTTGTGCCGGCGGGAACCGATATCGTCGTCAGCATGCATTACACGCCCAACGGTGTTGCGCTGATCGATCGCACCAGGATTGGCTTCACCGTGACGAAGGTCGCGCCGGCCAAGAGATTCATTCCGCAGGACGGTGAAAATGGTGAGAACCCACCGATTGTGCGGAGACACGCCATCCGTGAACTTGCAATTCCGCCGTATGAAAGCGACTACCTGGGCCCGGTTGCAGAAATCAGTTTCCTCAAGGATCTGGAGCTCGTTTGGTTTCGGCCCCATGCGCACATGCGGGCAAAAAGCGTGCAGTACAAGTTGATATATCCGGATGGCCGAGAAGAAATTGTGCTCAACGTTCCGCGCTACGACTTCAATTGGCAACTCACCTACAGAACCTCGCTTAAGATCCCGAAAGGTTCGAAGATGTACGTCGAATTTCGCTACGACAATTCGGCGAACAATAAGTTCAACCCTGATCCCAGTAAGTGGGTCTACTATGGCGACCAAAGTTGGGAAGAAATGGGATCCCCCAATATGGGTT
>QHXA01000868.1 GCA_003222755.1 Acidobacteriota bacterium | reverse complement strand
CGATGCAATCGATCAAATGCCGCATTGCAAACCCACGTTCCGCTGCTGCGAACCAGTGAGCGGCTTTCTCGATCGCATCGGGCGGAACTCCCGTGATATGACCTGCGGTTGCTGGGTCCCACGGCTTGGCCGATTCCGCCACCGCATCAAAACCGGTCGTGTGATTCTCGATGAAGGACCGATTCTCCAGGCCGTTGGGCGTCATGCGCGGATCGATCACGATCAACTTCCCACCGCGATCGTGGAATCGCCAGACATAGTCGGTTGTGATCGGTGAGCATTCGGCCGTATTCGAGCCCGCGATGATCATCACGTCTGCCACAGGAAAACACGTCTGCCGCAGGAAAATCGCTCCAACGGGTTTGGCGACCGATCGACACCAAACGCAAGCTTGTACGCAACGCCCGCCGAAACCATGCACAACCTGCCGTTGTAATCGATGTGACGGGTGCCGAGTGCGATGCGAGCGAACTTTCCTAGTAAATATGCTTTCTCCGTTGTCAACGAAGCTCCTCCGTAGACGGCAACCGCGTCGCGGCCGTATCGCTCTTGGATGTTTCGAAGCCGGCGTGCAGTCAAGGCGAGGGCGTCATTCCACGACGCTGGCCGGAAGCCGGAATCATCGCGCATCAAGGGCAACAGCAGACGATCCGGATGCGAGCTTTGCATGTAACGTTTGACGCCTTTCGGGCAAAGCATCCCGCGATTGAACGGAAATTCTTCCCACGGCTCGAATCCAATGACCTCGTTATTGCGGACCTTGAGTTGAATCTCGCATTGCTGGCCGCAGAAGCAACAGTGCGTCTGCACCAGCTTTTCTGCGGGATTTTGCGCTTCGCTTTGCCAGCCGCCTGGCGGCTCATATTTCAAGTGAGGTCCGTAACGTTCTACAACACTGGCTTCATCAATCGGCGGCCGTGCCATGAAGTTCCTTTCTCAAACGCAATTGTGTTGTCGCCAGAGACTTCCGTTTGCACGGTGGGCATACGTCCTGCCAGGTTGTAGCTTCGCTCATGGTGTAATCGAAGTCGAGTTCGCGCAGCACGGTCTGTAGATCATGAATGTGCATCTCGGATGCAAACCGCTCTCCGCACCGGATGCAAAGCGCGCCTGGATCGGTAGAGCCCTCCGCCTGATACAACTTCACACCCAATTGCGCCGGCCGCTGAAAGATGTGAAAGAACTTCCCAAACGGGAGATAGAGGAGGCCTGCGACGACGGTGATTGCGTGGAGGATCGAGAGAAAGTCGTAAAAGTTTCCGCGCAACCACATCGTCGATGCGGTTAGCGCGAGACCTGTAACCGAAATCGCAGTCAATAAGATCAGCGGAAAGAAATCCATCGCAAATGACTGCACTGCTTGGGCGCCCTGGTCGCGCAATCGCCGCCATAGCGCGAGGAAGATTCCAATCAGCACCATGACGGCCGCAATGTCGAGTCCATGGAAAATCGTCCAGGAGAGGACGGTTCGGATCTTGAAGGACGCCACAGGAAATCCGAACACGTATGAAACGTACAGCATCTGATCGTTGGGAGCGGAACGGAAGTGCACCCATCCGAATACCAAAGGAAAGGTGATGGCGACGGCCAGTAGACAACCCCAAAAGATAAGTTGATGCATCCACCAGCGCAGGTGTGAACGCTTGGCAATGAAGGTCTGGAAAGCCACGTGAGTCACGCCGCTTTTCACAGCAAGGGCCAGGCCGCGGATTCCTTGTCTTCGCAATAGGTCCCACGTGCGACGCCAATACAGTCGAGTCGGCGGTTTTTCTAACCATACGGCGTAGTGGTACGCGACACCCCAGACCATGAAGATTGTCGCGAACGTGTAGATGACAAGGGCTGCATCGAAGTTCTGAAGGTTACGCGAACCGATCACAATGGCTGCTCCGAGAAGCGCAGTCATGGAGGTTGCGAACGCTCCGGCTCGCAAATGCGTCACCTTCCTCGAATGCTCGCGTGACATCACGGCTTCGGCCGCTTCTCGTTGTGGTAAGAAGACGCGGGCATTCAGCTTCCACAATATTGCAGACACGGCGGCAAGCAGGACGAATCCTGGCCAAATCACACCGACCCGGTCGCGGAAAGAGCCGAGCAGAAGGGGAGGAAAAAAACCGCCGAGTCCTCCCATTGCCCCAACCAGGCCAGTAACGACGCCGGTGTTTTTCGGGAAATATTGCGGGAAATCCAAGCAGGACTGCGCATCCTAATGCTCCGACGCTGAACGGAAGAATGGACGCAGACGACATGACGAGTGCGAATGGAACGATTCCGGCAAAGACGCCCCAGAGCACGCGTGCGCCGCCGATGCGATCGGCAAGCCAGCCGCCAACCGGGCCGCATGCCCGCGGCGACGGCGACAAATCCGGCTGTGCGGAATCCGGCATCGCCTAGTGTTAATCGAAACTGGTCGCGCAACAGCAGAGGGAGGTAGACGGACAAAGCAACGAATCCACCGAACGTTAAGAAATAGAATGCTGCGAGAGCCCAGGCCAACCGCTCTGTCCGCAGGAGTCGTAGCATGGTCGGAATATCGGCGCCTGGCAGCCGCCG
>QHXA01000090.1:19085-26205 GCA_003222755.1 Acidobacteriota bacterium | reverse complement strand
GCGGCCGGACTTGGGTCATCTCAACGTTGAGCTCACGATTAATGACCCCAAAGCATTGACGAAACCTTACACGTTCAACCGCGTCTTCACTCTCGCGCCCGGTTGGGAGCTTCAAGAATATGTTTGTCAGGCGATTTTGGACGGTGTGTATGAGAACTAAATTGGCCCGCTGCATGTTTTGCGTCGCGGGGCTGTTTATGACGTGCGCGGCGATTGTCGCTCATCATGGAACAGGAACTTACGACTCGACGAAGTCGGTGACATTATCCGGAATAGTGACGGAATTTGCGTTCACGAATCCGCATGCCGCGCTTTTTGTTGACGTGAAGGATGAGACCGGCAAAGTCGTGAGTTGGGCCATCGAAATGAACAGTCCTGGCGTTCTCGCTCGAGCTGGATGGAGCAAGAAGATGTTCAAGTACGGCGACCAGATTATGCTTACCGTCCGTCCCTCCAAGGCCGGTACACCTGTGGGTCTGATCAACAGGCAGAAGCCCGTCGTCGTTAACGGCAAAGAAGTGTTGAAGGCCGACGGAACCGCGAACGCGATCGATTGAGGATTTGATTCGCATGCGACACACAATTTTGGCTCTGATCGCGACACTTGCGTTTTGTTCGCCCGTATCTGCTCAGGCATCTCCCTCCCTCCCGCACGATTCACGCGATCTCAGTGGAACTTGGACCAGAACCAATCGCGTTCTCACGATGAGTAACGAGACTCCTCCCATGACCGCGTGGGGCAAAGCGAAATTCGATGCCGCGAAGCCTGTCTACGGGCCGCGCGCCGTAGCGGGCGGGCTCGGGAATGACCCCATGATGACTTGCGATCCGGTTGGTATGCCGCGCTACCTGTTCCTCGAGGTCTCGATTTACCCGATGGAGTTTGTCCAGACACCGAATCGAATTCTGCAGCACTTTGAATGGGGGAACGCATATCGCCAGATCTGGACAGATGGCCGCCAGCTTCCGAAAGATCCTGAGCCGGCATGGATGGGGTACTCCGTCGGCCGGTGGGACGGAGACACCTTGATTGTGAACTCTCTTGGCTTCGACGAGAGAACCTGGCTCGATCATTTTGGAAACCCGGTAAGTGATCAAGCCCGGGTGGAAGAGCGATATCGCCGCGTGGATCGCGATACCCTGGAGCTGACGATTACATTGAACGATCCCAAGGCGTATGCCAAACCGTGGGTGAGCGAAAAGAAACTCTTCAAGCTCGACCCCAAACACGAAATTCAAGAGCTGTTTTGCGTGCCATCGGAAAATGACGCTTTCAACAAGCGCGTCCGTGATCCGGGCGCCGGCATCATCCACAAATAGGGCTTGGCATCGCCGAGCCGTGCTCACTCGCACAGCGGGCGAATGTCACTCGGGCGAATGATAGATGATCTTTCTGGAACGTCGTCTCGTATGGGCTCGTCTGACGGATTGACGCAAATGGTCGCTCCCATCAAAGCGAACCGTTCATTAGAAAAGTTAACGGTTTGATCCATCGGTGGTCACAACGCAAAGGCTGCGCCGAGAGACGTATCCAGGCGCAGCGCTTGCTCTACTTTGCTGTCACTGTTAGTTGAGTCGAAGTGCCGACATTCTGAGCGGCATCGTACGCTTTGGCTTGAAGCGTATAGGTTTTGTTCTTTGCGGAAGGAACATTCCATGAGCATGAATATGGAGCAGTAGTGTCAGTGCACCTCAAGTTATTTCCGATATAGAATTCGACCTTCGTAACACCCACGTTATCAGAAGCTGCGGCCTGAATCGTAACAGTGCTACCGCGACTTATAGTTCCCCCATTTACCGGCGAGGTGATCGAAACGGAAGGAGGAGTTGTATCACCCGCCGTAGGTCCATTCAGCGTTAGCGCTCTTCGCGCGAGAACAGCATCATTCCACCGATTGAATCCACCGACGAGTGAATACGTATAGTAAACATCAAATTGCTGCCCGGAATCGCGAGGTTCTTCGCCAAAACCGATAATGCTAGGCGCATAAGATTCGCCGGATTCCGTCTCGATAATTACCCTGGAAGACCAGGTAAGACCGTTTAATGATTCGATTATCGAAAGATTCCAGTTCCCGCTGGTAGGATCGACCATAACCAAAACGTATTTGCCGGAATATGCGTTGTACGAGACACTCATGTAGTTCGTTCCAGGGTTCCCGGATTCAAGCGCGCTTGATACCCCGCCCATTCCCGGCTCGGTCCATGCGCCGTTGAAATATTTGTTCCAAGCAGTCACATCATTTGATGCTCCTGCCGCAAGTACATCGGATATACGGGCGCGCGCAACTGCCAGATTAATTTCGGTGCCGTCGTGAAACCTGTCTCGGAAATATACATACAAGTATTCCCCTGCAATGGTGAAAGTCCCGCCGGTAATCTCGTGATTTCCTTCGCCGAAGAATGAATTTGGAGTGATAATCTCGCCGAGATCTGTCCAGGTGTTTCCACCATCGACTGATTTTGCCATCGCTAGAAGAGACCAGAAATTGACAGCGTTACTATCCCAAATTTCTGCGTGATAGAACATGAACAAATTGCCCGTAGTCGCGTCGCGGTATACCGGTCCTCCTGCAGCATAGTTGTATGCGTGCTTCGGGTTTTGGATCTGCATGCTGGCGATAGACACTGAAACGGCAGGATTATCCGCGGTTCCCGTAGTTTTTGCGATGCTCCCACTGTTTGCGGCAAAAAAAGTGTATTCAGAGCCGGATCGTGTGACGCCCATTGTCCCGTCAGGCCAATAATTAAGTCCTTTCGCTACGCGCTCAGAGGCGGTAAGGACATTTACTCGACTGCCGATTGTCATATTGGTGATCGAAGCTTCAGGATTCAGTGCGAGAGACGTAGCATCGCTCGTCGGGTTCCGTATTGGAGAGATGATGGCATCGAGTGGCGGTCTCGTAATGGAGGTCTTTCCAATCTCCGTTAATGCCATCGCCACGGCTTTGGCCGCGTTTACTCGTCCGGATCCGTAAGTTGGATCCCATCCCGTTGGCCCGAGATCGTCAGCGGAGTTCTTGAGGATGTTTTGTATCTGACTCGCAGACAAATTCGGATTCGCTGACACGACAAGCGCAGCCACACCGGCAACAATTGGAGCGGAGAAAGAGGTTCCCGACCACAATCCATATCCGCCACCCCTGCTCGTTGTAAGGATGGATTCGCCAGGTGCTGATAAATCGACGAAGTTGCCGGTGTTGGACCAACTCATAATGGAATCTGAGCCACTGGTCGCACTCACCGTTAGGACGTAAGGATTATCCGAAGTCGAATCGAAGGTGCCCTGATTTCCGGCGGACATTGTCACGACACCCCCGTTGCGCTGGAAATATCGTGCGGCAGTCGTGACGCTTGAAACGTTCGTCATCATGTAACTGAGATTGGCAATGCGGGCACCATGATCCGCCGCCCATACCAAACCATTAGCGACAGCAGAAAAACTTGCGACACCGTTGCCGTCTGAAACGCGGATAGGCATGATTCTGCAGTTCCACGCCACGGACGCAACACCGCTCAGATTGTCTGCGGCTGCGGCCGACGTTCCTGCTACCGCAGTACCATGGCCAGAAATATCAGCCGTGTTCGAATTGTCATCCCAAAAATTCCAGCCCGGGACCATTTTCCATGAGAGATCGGGATGGGCTGCATCGATTCCCGTATCTAGTATTGCAATGGTCACCGTCGGGCTGCCGACGCTGAAGTCCCACGCCGAAGGCCCTCCAATTTTGTTCAAATGCCATTGCTTTGGAAAATCGGGATCATTCGGAACGCGATCAGGTTCGACTAATCCGTCCGCTTCCGCGAACTCCACTTCGGGCTGGCTCGCAAATGCACGTGCAACTGCGTCCTCCGCACCTTCCGTCGGCAATTGCAGAATGTGGATGTCCAATGCATCGATTTTCCCATTCCTGATCGCGCCGATCTCCGCCACAAGACTGTCAATCCGATCGAGCGACGTTTGCGGATGAAATTTAACGAGCAAGCGGCCCGGCATATGTCTGCGCGCGGTATTCCTCATGTTTTGTTGACCTGCAAACGATGCATCTCTCTGGGCGAGCACCGCTGTGATCAGCACTAAGAGCAAACCTAACCGTCTGACGGTCGTTAGTCGAAACGTCCCGTTCCTCATGTACAAACTCCGTGAAAAAAATCGAGGTGTTACCGCGCTGTCGTAGAAAGAGGTTCCCGACCACAATCCATATCCGCCACCCCTGCTCGTTGTAAGGATGGATTCGCCAGGTGCGGCTCCGCTGTTCTCAGAAGTAGTACCTGAGAGCGCCCGTAGCGGCCCTATCGCACACCAAAGGCCCAAAAATGGTTCATCGGGGTGGGTTACCCGCAAGGACGAGCAACAAAGGTACTTACGGGATGATAGTGTGGTTAAAAACCTGACGCGTCAGCGCGTGATTCTCTACACAACCTTTGATGGAAACCACAAAGTTGCTGGAGGGCTGTTTCCGTGCAGCAGTACCAACGGATCGGGGGCTGAACCAGCGGTTGGACACACGACGCGTACTCCGCCTTGAATCTCAAGAGCAGCATCCGCATGCCGCGCTAGGTTTGCAGCCTTTCGTAACGACGACGAGCCTGCCGTCCTCTCCACTGGTGACTTCACGAAACACACCAGTGTCTTCGTTGGTCAAAACAATCATCACGCCCGGCAGAACAGCGCCTTGCTCGTCGGTCACGCGTCCACCAATTTCGGATGTCCCTTGTTGAGAGAAGATGGGAGCTGCAACGGCTCCTAGGAATACCGCCAACGCTGAACGGACAAAAAGTCTACGCATAGGCGCCTCCCTACTTGTCGTGGTCAGCACATACGAGTTTCTTCAGCCGGAGGAATTGGAATGGCAGCATTTAACAATTGCCCGGGAGGCGGGGTCAAGCTATTTTCGAGTTCACCAGCAGGTTGCGGGTGCGGCGCTAATTGCTCTTGTTGGCGCTCATGATTTCGCGGATGGCCGCTTCAGTAGGAGCATGACTCGAGATGTTCATTCCTACCAGTACGCCTTGCGCGATCTGCAGTGGAGTCTGCTGCGCCTTATTCGGCTGATTCCAAATTTCGATCTTTGCGCCCTTTTCGGCCAGGAAACGTATCACGGATGGAACGTGCTTATGAGCTGCGCCATGCATGACGGTATCGCCATTCTTGTCGACCGTATTGATGTCGCCACCCAGTCCGAACACGAGCTTCACGGCTTCCATGACTTCGGGTTCGGTTCCGGGCTCTTCGAGAGGCGAATTGGTGCCAACTCCCGCCGCGGCCAGTAACGGGGTCGTGCCGTCTTGGTTCGGTAGCAGCGGGTCTGCGCCCAACTCGAGTAGGAGATGCATGAGTTGAATGTCGGCAGTTCTGGCAGCCAATAAGAACGGTGTTGCACCGATCGAGTGGAACCGAACCGTCACACCCATATTCGCTTGCTTCGTTGCACGAGCGTTCACATTCGCTCCATGTGCGACAAGTTTGCGGACAAACTCCAGGCTATCCATACTGCCGGATCCTTGCGGGGCCGGGTTATTATCCCCGGTCCCGGGCCGGCGCAGCCAGGAAATCTGATGCAGGGCTGTAAATCCCTGCGGCGCGGAGTTCGGGTCGGCGCCTTTATCCAACAGGAATGCGGCAAGCTCGTAATGAACATTCGCAACAGCCAGCATGAAGGCGTTGATTCCAGGTTCCGCCTCCGTTGGATTCTCCGGCGTGCCGCCGCGCCGGCGCACCGGCAGCGATTCGTTGAGATCGGCTCCTGCTTCCAGTAGCGTTTTGACAGCGCCGATTTTGCCTTCGCGTATGGCAAACAGCAGCGGTGTAAAACCGCCATTCGAACGGGCGCGCATATCCGCGCCATGCGCGAGCAAAGCGCGGATAACATCGGAGTGGCCTTCTGCGGCTGCCCACATCAGGGCGTTTTGACCGCGCCACGTTTCTTTTCTGTTAATGTCCGCCCCGCGGGCCAGGAGCAGACTCACGGCCTCGGAGTTGCCGCTTCGCGCGGCCGTCATCAGTGCTGTCTCTCCCTCAGCCAGCGCGGTGTTCGGATCGGCTCCTGCCTTCAGCAGCATTTCAATCATGGCCGCGTTTCCGGTAGTGCAGGCCAGATGAAGCGGCGTCACCCCATAGCGGTTTGCGGCTTTAACGTTTGCGCCGGCCCGAATCAGCATCTCTGCAGTTCGCAAATCATTGGTGCGTGCTGCCCAATGGAGAGCCGTGGCCCCGTCTGGCTCGGCTGCGTTCACATCGGCCCGCTGCTGCAGCAAAGCGCGAATTGCAGCTTTATCAGCAGCTTTGATGGCATCGATCAAAGCAACCGGCGCAGCGGTTGCTTTGAAACCGATTACCAAAAGCAACGCGATCAACCAGGCGGCGCGTACGATTTTGTCAACCATCACAGGAGTTCCTCGATGCGTGTGGTGCTGTCGCCAAAACTGTCTTGATGGACACCCACTTTTTCAAGCAGCGTTAGGTGGACGTTTGCCAGCGGTGCCGGCTGAGCGTAGTTAATGTGTCGTCCGCCTTTGTGACCTCCGGCCACGACAAGCGGCAGGTTCGTATGATTGTGCACCGACGGGTTTCCAAGGCCGCTGCCGATAATGTAGATCGAATGATCCAGGAGCGTGCCGTCGCCATCCGGTGTGGCTTTCAGCCGTCCCAGGAAGTACGCGAAAAGCGACATATGGTACGCATTGATCTTTGCCAGTTTCGCCAGCTTTTCGGGATCGTTCGCGTGATGGGATATCGGATGGTGCGGCTCGGGCACGCCAATCTGGGGATATGTTCGTGTGCTGGTTTCGCGCGCCATCTGAAACGTAATGACACGTGTGATGTCGGCCTGAAGAGCCAGGACCTGCAAATCGAACATCAGTTTCACGTGATCTTCCCATGCCGGAGGAACACTTGCTGGACGCTCGAGATCCGGCAACGTGGACTCACCCGTTTGCTGTTCTGCCTTCTGGATTCGGCGCTCGACCTCGCGAACGGAATCAATGTACTGGTCAACCCTCGTGCGGTCTCCCGAACCGAGCTTCCGCTGAAGGCGCGCCATGTCTTCGGTGACCACATCGAGAATGCTCCGGTTCTTTCGCAACTCGGCGCGGCGGTCGTTCGCGGAGCCTCCGTCAC
>QHXA01000090.1:17369-19021 GCA_003222755.1 Acidobacteriota bacterium | reverse complement strand
ACCAGGACAGGTTGTTCTGGTACACGCAGGCAAATCCGTTGTCGCAGTTCCCGACCATAGCGATGAGGTCGGTTCCCAGCTCGAGCGATGGGATCGGTGTGTCCCTTCCAATCTGTTTTGCCGCGATTTGATCGACTGTTGTACCCAATTCGTAGTCGCTGCCTTCGGTCCTCTTCGCGAGCTTAGCGCTGAGGAATGCGGAGTTCGCCGTCGCGTGATTGCCTGGAGAGGCTGCCATTTTCAGCTCAGTGTTCGAAATGACCGTCACTTGATCCAAAAACGGCATGAGCGATGCGAGAGAAGGCGACAATTCGGTGATCCTACCTTCTCCTTTCGGTATCCACGGCACCGGGTTCATCCCCATCGGGATGTAAACGAAGCCCAAACGCCGCACCGGATTTGCGGCCGGCGTCATTGCAGAGAGCACCGGAACCATTGCGTCCAACAAGGGCAACGATAACGTGACCCCCATTCCTCTCAGAAACGTTCGCCGGGGCAGAGCCTTTTTCCTGACGATCATTTTGACCTCCTCATCTGAAACGGTGCGCTTTTCACGACGCCCAGAATGAGCGACGAGAAGCGATAATCATTATTGCGGGCCTCGCGCGTGATCGCGCGAATTGCAGGAGCATCGTAATAATCTATTCCGCGGCCTAACGCATACGTGAGCAGCTTTTCGGTCACGGTGGTGACGAACAATTCGGGGCGGTTCAGCAACGCTCGCTTAAGGCCGGCGACGCCCTCAAATGTGGCCCCGCTGGGCAATGCTCCCGCGGCATCGATTGGAATGTCTCCTTCACTTTGATTCCGCCAGCGGCCGGTCGCATCGAAGTGTTCAAACGACAGGCCGATCGGATCCATTAATTGATGACAACTCGAGCACGCCGGATTTGTCCGGTGTTGCGCCATACGCTCGCGCATCGTAAGAACCTTGCCCACCGGATTGTCTTCGGTCAGAGGCGGCACGTTTGGCGGCGGCGGTGGCGGCGGAGTGCCGAGGATATTCTCCAGAACCCACTTGCCTCGCAGAACAGGCGAAGTGCGGTTCGCGTAGGAAGTGACCGTGAGAATGCTTCCTTGCCCAAGCAGTCCGCCACGTATGCTGTTGTTAGGCAACGTGACGCGCCGGAAGTTGCTGCCATACACATTCGGAATTTCGTAGTGTTTCGCGAGCCGTTCATTCAGGAATGTGTAGTTCGCGTTCAAAAGATCGACCACACTGCGATCCTCTTTCACGATGCTTTCAAAAAACAGCTCCGTCTCACGCCGGAACGCTTGCCGCAGATTGTCATCGAAGTCGGGGAATTGCCGCCCATCCGGACCTACAGTCGCCAAATTGCGCAGGTACAACCACTGCCCGGCGAAATTGCTCTCCAGCGATTGCGCGCGAGAATCGGCCAGCATTCGCCGGACTTGGCGTTCAAGGAGTCCTGCTTCGTGAAGCTTGCCCTGAATCGCGAGGTCCAGTAATTCGTCATCCGGAATACTGCTCCACAGGAAAAACGATAAGCGAGATGCCAGTTCAATGTCATTGACGCGATAGGGCTGGTTCGGCGCAATATTCTCCGGATCCCGTTCGATGCGGAAGATGAACTCTGTGTTCGTCAGAACCACGCGCAACGCCATTTCAATGCCCGCCTCAAAATCTCCTT
>QHXA01000090.1:4329-17288 GCA_003222755.1 Acidobacteriota bacterium | reverse complement strand
TCGAGATGATGGATGCGGCGCAGCGTTCCTCTTCGGAAGGCTTTGCGGGACGGCAGACGAAGATGCGGCGGCGGCTCGGCGTGTCGCCAATGCCGGTCGAGTCAAATGGACCCGTGACGGACACGGAATACACGGCCGGCTGAATTCTCGGATGACGATAAAAGTTGAAGTGTGCCTGATAGGGCTGCTGCGCGGTCTCAAGCAGTGCCGAATCTTTCTTGATGAAGGTGGCTCCAATGTCGTGAGGACCGGCCTTCACAGCCATGCGCACTTTCAAGTTTTTGTCGGCCTCTGCATCCGCATAGTACTGCGCTTCCTGATTCAATCTTTTTGGAATCACAGTAAACACTTCGACGCGTTCTCCGTCCAGCGTGAGCTCCATCTGATGCGGTTCGGTGAGTCCTTCGATGTTCTCATTGCGGTCTCGCATCAAGCGAATCTGAATCTCATACTCCGCATCGACCGGAAACGTGTAGTGGACAATCGTTCCGCCGCGCGTTCCGAAGGGCAATCCGTCGATGTGGTCTTCCTGCGTCAGGTCGGGCGGCACCAGAACCACATTAGCGCCGGGTTTCCGCACAGGGCTGCCCATGGCGAGCCGGCTGATTTTCTGCGCGGCGGCCAGATAGCGTTCCAGCAGCGTCGGGGAAAGTCCTGCGACACTGACATTGTCGAAACCGTAATTGGCATCGTCCTTCGGAAGCAGCGCTGCCACATCAACGTCAAGCGCCAGCAGATCGCGAATCGCGTTCTGATATTCGGTGCGATTGAGCCGCCGGAACGTCTCAGTGCGTCCGGGATTGGGATTCGCGGCAGCAGCACGATCGAGCGATTTCTCCAGATCTGAAACAAGCACGTCGTATGTACGTTCATCAGGCCGGGGCCGGCCGGGAGGAGGCATCATCCGGCCGCGAAGTTTGCGGACCACTTTTTCCCATACCTCCGGAGCATCGCCGGGGCGGCTCACGTCGAGCGTGTTCAGGGCAAGCCCTGCAGTCTTCGCTTTGTCGTTATGACAGCCGACGCAGTACTGATCGATGACCGCGTGCGATGACAACGTCTCTTGAGGCGCGCGGACGGGCGCGCCGGAGATTGCTGATGCCAGCAGGATGGGCAAACACACAACCACGCGGAGGAAATAGCGGTTTGTCATTGGGGTCTCCAATGCCACAAATGATAGTGCGGAAGCGACGATTTTGAATACAAATTTCGTGCGCTCAGAACGTCCCCTACAGAGATGTTTGATGTTGGAAAGCGCTGCGGAAAACGTGTTCGAGGAAAATACCGACTCCACCGGAGACGGCGATCGCGTGGTACTTCAGGCAGTCGATCTGCAGAAACGTGATGTGGCGCGCAACGGATCGGAACAAGGGGGAAAACTCAGGGGCCACGAGAAATACCCTGGGCTGAACAGCGAAGTTGATCGCCTGACCCTGGTACATGCGACGTACATTGGGAATGTTGCGGACAACCCAGTCAAAGTGGTCGATTCCGCGGAGCAGCAGCGCGTCATTGGGATGGTCATCAAAGTCGATAATCGCAAGCTGGTTTCTGCTGTCGAGCGCGAGCACTTCGATGCTGCCAGATGTGTCGCATGGGATGTTTGCGTCGATCCCTTTCATGCCTTCCTCGAGCGCGCCCGTTTGTCTTTTCAATAGTGACAATACTTGCTCGCGCACCGGGAAGCCGCAAGATCGCAGCACCATCGTGAGGGGAGGATCTCCGGAGTCATTTGGGGAATTTTCTATGGGCACGCGTCCGGCCTGGGGACGCGAAATAAAGAGCTGGGAAACGTGCTCGAGTCCTCGCGGGAGCAGTTTTTCCGAATTTTGCCTTTCCGTTCCTTCTTCCGGTTTGTTGACATCCATAATTAGGCCCTAGATGCCCACGGTGGGTTATTTTTTTCCAGGACCAACACAGAGTTGTATCCGCCCCAAGGGGCGGGCTCGATGTCAACGTTGAGCGGATCGGATAACCAATTTCCATCGACGACATAGCGATAGTGATAGCGCCCTGGGAGCAAGGATACGATCTTGCTCCATATGTGGCCATTCGATTGCATTTCGTTCCCATCCGGAATCCATCCGTTGAAATCGCCGGCAAGACGAACGCAGTGCGCGTGGGGCGCCTCGAGAGTGAACAGGATTCCCGAGCCGATGTCGACTGGAGGTGAAGCTTTCATCTCACGAACGGGTATGCGCGAGGATGTTTCTTCTGCAACTCCTTTGAAGGTGCAAGGCGCCAACGCCGGCGATTCCTGTTCCAGGACCTCACGGGCGAGCGCGCGGTAGTCGGCGCAACCTGAAGAGCGCGAGCTGAAGTCGGCAATGGGCATAGCGTGGGCGGCAGCCTCGGAAAGCTTCATACAGAAACGGATGACCGTCTTGAAACATCGATCACCCAGATGTTTGCGGATTTCCTCGGTCACGGCTTTCACAAAATCGAACCGGCCTCTGTAAAGCGTGATCAGGGCTCGTTCACGAATCTGGTGACCCGCCTTTCTGGCTAGCAGGTCCAGGGTTTCCAATTGCATTCCGATGCCATGAAGTGAAAAGAAGCTTGGCTCGACCGGGATAATCACTTCGGAACATGCCTTGAGAGCATTAAAAGTTAGCGATCCAACGCTGGGAGGACAATCGATGATGACGTATTCATAATTGTGTCGGATTTCTTGCAGGGCCTCGGAGAGCCTGTTCTCCTGTCCCACCGCTCCGGCAAGCTCCTCCGGCAACGCGGCGAGCATGATGTCCGCCGGCGCGAGGTCCAGGTTTTCGCGCACGGTGACAATGATGTCGCGCAGGGCCGTCATTTCCTGCTCCCGCGTCAGGGCATCATAGATTGTTGTCTGTATGCGTGAGGAATCCTTCACCAATCCAAGCGTGGCGTGCCCCTGCGGATCCATATCGATAAGCAGGACTCGCCGGCCCGAACTAGCAAGGAATGCTGATAGATTAATGGCGGTGATGGTCTTTGCACATCCGCCCTTCTGATTGACGATAGCTATCGTTTTCAATCGAGAGCCTCCTATCCGACTGCAGTCAGATCAGAGATCACTCGGCGGCGGGAAACAGCAGGTGGAACGCATTTGTACCGGAAGATCGTCGCCGTATCTTTCTGGTCTCCCATTATTGCTGCTCGAATCCCAGAACTGGTCCATCCGGAGACGGTGGCGGACCAAAATTTTTTCAGGCTGTTATACGTCAAGACCTACTGCGCGCATTAATGCAAGTGCATTGCTCTTCTCGACAATGCCCGGATGGAGGCGGTAATCGAAAACCATGCGCCCGTTCTCGAGGTGGTCTTCGAAATGGAAATTGGCGGCGCGCGGCGCGAGCGATTCAGCGAGTCTGGTGAGAGCGAGATCGTGGGTTGTGACGAGGCCGATGGCGCCACGGTCGATGAGACCGCGGATGACAGCCTCGGCGCCGACAGCTCGATCGTTCGAATTCGTCCCATGCAGAATTTCATCCAGCAGGAATAGTACGGGCATGTTTTTTGTCAGTTCCATGATGTCGCGCAACCGCTGAATCTCGGCGTAAAACCGCGATGTGCCTTGCTGCAAAGAATCCATCACGCGAATGGTGGCGCCAATGGCCAGACTCGAGAGTCGCATATGCTTCGCGCGGACGGGCGCTCCTGCTAGCGCCAGCACCGCATTTACTCCAACCGTCCTCAGCAGCGTGCTCTTACCCGACATATTGGAACCGCTGATGATCAGAAGTTGCCGATCACGATCGAGCCTGATGGTATTCGCAACGCATTGGGCAGCCGGCAGCAGCGGATGCCGCAGATCTTCACCTTCAACGCGCGTTCCGCTCTCAACAATTTCGGGAAATGGATCGTCTGGGTGCTCATATGCGTAAGCGGAGAGGGAACACAGGGCCTCGAGTTCGCCGATAGCGTCGAGCCATCGACCTATGGCTGTGCCGTGCTGAGACCGCCATTGTTCGATCGCGAAAGCGAATTGCGTCCCCCACAAAAGCAATGGGGCGCCGATTGCTGCAAATGCTGGATTCAGCCGCGAATTCAGCCATTCGATCATCAGAACGAGCTTCCGGATCTCTTTCGATGGCGGGCGGCCTTGCGTATTCAGGGCCGCTCGAAGCTCGACCAGCTTTTGCGTCTTCCACTGCTCCTTCTCGAGTCGCGCGAGAAGTAATGAGAAGATTTGCAGGTCCTTGACCGGATCCGCGACACTGTCGGTCACTTCGCGAACGCGGCTTCTATAGTGAAGCGCGAAGGCCCCACCGAAGCTGAACGCAGCAACGACGAACCAGCCACTGCCATAGAATCCCCAATAGTAAACAAGACTCGCGATCATCAAGAAACTGAGCATCGGCGCAACTGCTCGTGCTGCGCGCGATTCTAACAGGCGTGGGCGCGTGCCCCAGCGGTTCATCCATTCCGGATGAATTGCGGCGCGAACATCCTCACCGAGGATGGCGAGGTCTTCGCGAAGATCCAGGCTATTGCGAAGCTCGTCGATAGCGTCCTGACGTTTCGCAATCTCAGTCGGAGATGCCGGCGCCAGCAGCCAGCCTGCGAGCGCTCCCTCGCCGGAGCGTGTGCGGGCCAGAGAAAGTAGTTCGAACAGCGACCCCTTACCAAAGATGTCCAGATCGGCCGCGTACGGATGGGACGGATTGTATTCACTGTAGGGGCGGTCTGTCTCTAGATGGCTGCGCCCTATCGGGCTTGCGCGGGCTCCGCCCGCGATCGCCCCAGACATCCATCGGTCTTCAATCCGGGCGAGTCCTCTTTCGTAGAAGGCTGCTGCCCTTTGCGTTCGCCGCCCCAGTGCGCGTATCCGCTCATGACGTGCGACGAGCACAATAAAGATAGCGATCGGCAACAAGAGCCACCATCCGGAGATGACGCGGGGACCAACGGCCAGCCATGCCATGCCGAAAAAGACGACGCCTGTGACGAGCCGCATGTTGCCAACAACGAGGTCGAGCCTCTTGTAACGCTCGACCATCTTGTTGCGGGCCTCCAGGCGGTTTTTGTACTCCTCGGAGGGCTTCACTTCTCAGGTGCGCAGGTTTTTACCTCGGAAGACATGTTTCCTAAATCGGAATTCAAGCCGGAACCGAGACCAAAGCGACCGCCGCGAACCGATCGGATAAATGTGCTCGTAAGTTGCGGCAGAAGTCGTCCCAGATACCATCTTGTTGCCGATACTGCTCGACATTGGAAAGATAGACCGCCACGACGGTTCCTGCGTTTTCTTTCACGTACCTCCCGACGGCCCGAATAGCCTTCGGACCAGCAAAGTTCCCAACGACCGGAATGATCAGGTTCTTGGACTCGAGGGACTTCAAGACATTGAAATTCTCTTCACTGGCTAGATAGCTTCGCGATACCCCCTGAGCATCCGTTGCTGTCATCAGGTCCGCGTATGTGACACCGTTACCGAATCCGCCGCGCCCGCTGGAACCGTAGTTGATATGCGTGCCGAATCGGTGAAAGTTGCTGTACGCCCATTCGATCCCGCCCAGATCGTTCTCCGAGAGAGGGAAGCCATGTTTCTTCATGAGATGATCTTTAATAGCATTGAAGTTTTCGGTGTAAATTTGATCGCTGCTTGGCGAGTTCACAACTGCATTGAAGATTTCCTCAACTGTGGAGTTGGGTCCGATGCCGGAGGGTTGCTTTCGCGAAAAGAGGCGCGATACGAACTCAGCGCGGTCTTTCGACATTTCGAAAAGTGCCTTGTACATCAGTTGCAGGTCGAGGTTTCCGCGGCGAATATCTAGAATGAATACCATCTTTGGCTTCATCGCGGCGATGTATGTGAAATTCTGTTCCGGCCCAACACCCATGTAAACCTGGCCCGGTTTGACGACTTCGTTCAATTGCGGAATGACATACTGAAAATAGCTTTCGTTCGAGAGCAGGTTGTCCGATCGGAACGTGCCATCAGGTTCGGAAAGCTCGCTCGATAAGTTCCAGAACTCTTGATCGCTCAATTCCGATGGAAGCGTTGCTGCCGCGTGGGAAACGGAGTACAGCCCGAGCTGAATGACCAGCATGAACGTTGCGGAAAGGAAGTAGCGTCGTGTTCTCATCTGTAGTCCTCGTAGCCTGTGTTGTAAAAATGTGACGACATTATGGCATCGCTCTAGCCGGAAGCCCTAGAATCTATTTCGTTGGCCGTTGTTCGCAGCCGCCGGCAATATTCGGAGTTTCGATGAATTCATTGATCGCAATATTGATGTTAGTACTGCCTCTCTGGATGCGCCAGACGGATGAGCGGCCGCCTTATGTCCGCGAGGCCGATCGCATCGAGGAGGAGTTTCGCAGGTACAGAGATCGATTGAATGCATTTTTCACATTGCTGCGGAGCATGGTCGACCAGCAGCCGCCAGGCACGGCTGCCATTCTTCCTCGCTTACAGCAGCAGGATGCGCCTCCGCCGGCCAGCTCACGTTTTGGATATGGCGTGTTGCCGCGGCTTGTGGACGGACCGCCTCCGGCAAATCCACCGGTTTCGGTCTTCTCTTACAGCTGGCCGATCACAGACGGCTACATTACCGGTGAGACCATCAAATTAGATCAAGCTGAAGCAGCCTTGCGCAACCTTTCGAACATTTCGAGCGAGGAGAAGACTCCCTTGATCGGCAATCTCATTCTCGAATATCGTAAGCTTCTTGCAAACCAACGCACGATCGATCAGTACATCCAGTACAACCAGTTCTGGCAGCACGCAATCGCGCAAGATCGCCCGCGGTTCGACCAATTGACCAAAGTGTACGAGTTGATGAAATCAGACGAGCCGGACACGGCTCAAGCTATTCGCGAAGTACTTGGAAAACCGGCCGTGCCTTCGTTCGTTAAGATTGATCGTTCGAAACCGGATTGGGTGATCGTTCTCGTGCCGGTTTACACGGATATTCAGGATGACGAGTTTCTAGCTCAAGCAAAGAGCGCGATCGAGGAATTGTGGCAGGTTCGGGATGGCGATCTGACGTACTTGCTGGCGCTCGAGATTCGCAAAGTGCCGCCCGTCGCTGAGCGGGGCGAGCGCATCGACGTCCGTGCACATGCGGGACGATTCCCCGAAGACGGCGCAGTGTTCACGACTGGCGCGCAAGCCACACATAGTCTGGTGGGCCGATATGTAGCTCTCGCGCCGGGCGATCTGCCCCGGCGGACGCTCGCACATGAGTTCGGGCACGTGCTTGGGTTCCGGGACGGTTACATCCGCGGTTATCGAGACCTGGGCGAGCGCGGCTTCGAGATTCTCGAGCTTACGTCCGTGTTTGACGACATCATGAGCGCCCCGCGAGAAGGTCGCGTCCAGGCGGCGCATTTCAGATTAATTCTGGATAGCAGGGAAGGGAAATAGCCACAAAAAGGCAAAAAAGGCACAAAAGCTCCTGTGGATTTTGTGCCTTTTTGTGGCTAGGTTCATTGCCTCAATAAGGGAATACTCTCCACGGCAGGCGGTTTCGGCAGCGACTGCAGGAAAGCGAAGATGTCGGCGGCCTGCTGTTCACTGACAACCTTCGCGGTGTACGGCGGCATTTCCCCGGACGGCTTGCGAATGTAAGAAACGAACCGGGTATACGTAATCGGGTTTTGATTTAAGCGCGGCCCGGTGGCTGTCGAGCCTTGTGCCTCGCGGCCGTGACATTGATAACAGCCGATCTTCATAAACAGAGTCCTGCCGGTTTCGGCGTTACCGCGAGGCGGGGTTTGCGCGAACAAAATGAGAATCAATAGGAACGCACTCATATCACCTCACCAGCACTTCACCGCGGTTGCGTGACTACATCCAGCAGCGCGGGCTCGCCACGCTTTACGGCCGCAATGGCACGTTTAAGCGCAGGCCCAAGTTCCTTTGGATCCGTAATTGGGCCCTCCGCATACAATCCCATGCTTTGCGCCAGCTTGGAATAGTCAATATTCGGATCCTCAATCGTCGTACCGATGGCCGCACGCTCGATGCCTCGATTGTGCCGGTTCGCCATCCGTTGCAGATGCATGACTTCCTGGTGATAGGCGCGATTGTTGTGCATGACGCTGAGCAAAGGAATACGGTGATGCGCCGCTGTCCACAGCACGCCGGGCGCATACATCAAGTCTCCGTCGTTTTGAACATTCACGGTCAGCCGGCCGTATTTTTTATTTGCGAGTGCGGCGCCCACAGCTGCAGGAGCACCATATCCGACGCCGGCTCCACCGGATCCACCGATGTGTTGGTAGTACCTGTCGAACTTCCAAAGCCGGGCCGGCCAATTGCTCTGTGAAGAAGACACCAATGACCAATCCTCATTCTTGATCTGCGCCCAGACTTCAGCGAATAACCGGGCGGTGCTGATTGGACTGGCATCCCATCCGTATGTCGCGTCGACTCGTGCCTGGTCCAAGGTCGTCTGATGCGCTGCGGCCAGTTTCGTGCCGCGCGCTTGGAATGCATTCTTGCGATCCGCAGTGACCAGCCGCTTTACGGCTTCCGTTAAGGCCGGAAGAGTGGCTTCCGCGTCGGCGGCCATGGCGATATCGATTTCCGGATAGCGCTCGAAATCCTGGTAATTGGATTTTATGTATAGATCGCCGGCCGTAATGCTGATCAGTTTCGCGCCCGCCTTGGTGATCCGGCGCGAGCTGCGCTCCAATTGATCGCGGTACGCGTTCACGGACCCCCAGAAATCCGTGAGCTCGAGCCCAAGAATTACGTCCGCATCGGCGATGAGCGCCCGGCCGCGGCTGGATTGGTTCAACGGGTGGTGCGATGGAAAATTCATCCGGCCGCCTTGATCGATAACCGGCGCCTGTAAAATGTCGGCCAAGTCCACCAGATATTTCATGCCGGCGGCCGTTCGGGCAGCACGATCGGCAATAATCACGGGTGATTGCGCGGCGACGAGAAGTTTGGCCGCTTCCGCAACAGCCCCGGAGTCGCCTTGCGGCGGAGAAGTGCGAGTTACTCGCTGGACGCGCAGCTTGTCTTTCTCGGCGAGCGGCCTTTCTTGCAGTTCGCTATCGGCAACGATCAGCACGGGTTCCATCGGCGGTGTCATCGTGACCTTAAACGCTCGTGCTGCAGATTCCGCGAAATGTTGCAGCGAAATCGGGGTGTCATCCCATTTGACGAAATCTCTGACAATGGACGCGGCATCTTGGACCGAATGCATCCATTCGACACCGGGCCTGCGCATCGTCGCATCAATGGTGTTGCCCACGACAATGAAAATGGGTACACGGTCGCAATACGCGTTGTAGATCGCCATCGCGGCGTGCTGCAAGCCGACCGTGCCGTGGGCAAGAACACCAAGAGGCTTACCTTCGATCTTGGAGTACCCGTGCGCCATTCCCACCGAAGACTCTTCATGGCAGCAGGTGATGAATTCCGGCTTTTGATTGCCGCCATAGTTGATGATGGACTCGTGTAGCGCCCGAAAGCTGGAGCCCGGATTCGCGCACACGTAATCGAGGTCGAGCGAGCGGAGCACATCGACCATGAAATCCGAGCCGCAGTGGTCACTGGTCAGGACGTCCACCTCGGCTGGGGTTGTGGTCTCGGCCCTGGCATCCTGCAGGGGAGCTATCCGAGGAACTGGGCGCGCTTTAAGACCAGCTTCAGTTGGGGGCGCAATTGTTGCGGCGCCGGCAACAGCAGCGCCCTTCAAAAATTTTCGCCGCGTCGAAGAAAACTTCCGAGGCTTGCTCATGGTTGTGCCTCCGTCTTGAATATTGGCTTGTCGCGGAGATTGTATGACAGTGTGCGAGGCAGGTAAAACCAAAGCTGCACATGCGCGTCCAAAAATTTCGTGTGAAGGGGGAGAACGCGTGAACAGTTTTGGATGCCGGGTGTTGGGAACTCTTACCTTGGTGCTTGCCCTCGCGGCAACCGGCTCGGCAGAGGACAAGAAAAAAAAGAATTCCGATATTGAGAATATTGGAGTTCGGGACATCAACAAGGGGAGCATTAATTTCATCTCGCTCGACAAGGAAATCGCCCTCGGCAGGGAATTGGCGAAGCAGGTCGAGCAAGAGTCGAAGTTGCTGAATGATGCCGTCATTAATGAATACGTGAATCGGGTCGGACAGAACCTGGTGCGCAACTCCGACGCGAAAGTGCCATTCACGATCAAAGTCATCGATGCCGATGAGATCAATGCGTTCGCCCTACCCGGCGGCTTCTTCTACGTCAATTCCGGTTTAATCTTGGCTGCGGACGACGAGGCCGAATTGGCAGGTGTTATGGCTCATGAGATCGCTCACGTCGCCGCGCGCCACGGGACGGAGCAGGCTTCCAAGGGTCAGTTGTTGCAATTCGCATCGATCCCGCTCATTTTCGTGACCGGCGGATTAGGTTATGGAATCCAACAGGCGGCAAATCTACTGGTACCGTTAACGTTCCTGAAATTTTCGCGTGGAATGGAAGAGGAGGCGGATTATCTCGGAGTCGAATACCTCTACAAGACCGGCTACGACCCGAGCGCGATGGTTCGTTTCTTCGAGAAGCTGCAAGCGAAGGAAAAAGCAAAGCCGGGATCCGTCTCGAAATTGTTTTCGACACATCCTCCGACTGGAGACCGCATCCGCAAAGTGGAAGAGACCATATCGACAGTTCTTCCGCCGGCGGAGCGTTATGTCGAAACAACCTCCGAATTCGATGCAGTGAAATCGCGTCTTGCCGGTTTGGAAAACCGTCGCCGTCCAGAAGATGAAAACCGCCCGTCGCTCCGCCGCCGCACTCAGCCGCCCGGACCGGACGAGGACACCTCGCCTTCAAAGGATGACGACGAGCGTCCGACGCTCAAGCGGAAGTCGTAATTGCCGGCGGTCATAGACCGCCGCTACAGTTCGATGGTAATGTGACTCGCCGTGCCGGCACTCCCTCGATTGAATTGGATTCAACGGATCACACTCATCCTCTTTGCGGTCGTTGTGACGAACTGCCTGGTGGACTCGATTACCGGCTACTCGCTTCTCGGCGGGGATCTCTTCACAATTTTTTTGATCGTCTTTCTCATTCTTCTAGGCCTGACGCTATTCCGGCCGTTGATGCGGAAGGTTTTATGGAGAGTTCGCAACTGGCTGTTTTTGGTGGCGGCGCCCCAGTAAACACAACGTGCAATTGTCGTACCCAAAACCAGCACGAGCGGGCGCCAAATTGCGTATGCATAGGTGAGGGGAAGGAGGCACCTATGTTCATCATCAAGGTCGCGTGGGACGCTCGCAATCAACAGTTCCGGCTGATGGATCAGAAAATGACTCATTTATTTGAGGATGGCGATATGTACCTGCTGGTGGTGGATTTTTTACCCCAGAATCCCGATTCCGATGATCAGTTCATCGACTTGGATCAGGCGGAAATGGGGCACGCCTAAAGGGCTTGCGTGGCACGCGTGTTAAAATCGGAATCCGATGGAACACGCGCAACCACGACGTTTTAGCCGGCGGCGCGTTGAACGGCTTTTGAAGGAAACAAAGGCTTACCATTCCGCCGGCAGCCGAATAGAAATTCTTTCCCGTCGTTTTCTTGGACAGCCTTACCAAATAAATCCACTGATTGGGTCGGCCGATACACCGGAGGTGTTTTCGGTTTCTCTAGACGGCTTCGACTGCGTCACGTACATCGAGACAATCCTTGCGCTATCACTCGCCTCGAGTGTCGACGAATTCTTCGAATGGTTATGCCGGATCCGCTATGAAGGTGGGTGCATCACATGGGAACGGCGGAACCATTACATGACCGGGTGGATTCGCAGCAATGTGCGAGCGGGGGTGCTGCGGAGGCTGACGTTGCGCGACATTCGGCTGATTGTGAAGGAACGTACGCTAGACGACGTTCCAGGATTGCCGCCCATACGCGCCCGCTTCGCATGCGTGCCGCGGCCGGCGATTGGAAGGCTCGTGCGGCACCTGCAGACGGGCGATCTCATCTTCTTCGCATCGACACGCAAGCACCTCGATGTGTTCCATTGCGGCATCGTTGTGCGCGACGGCGTCCGAGTTCTCGTGCGGCACGCCTCGCGTAGCCGAGGAGGCGTGGTTGAGCAGGATCTTAACGACTTTTTGAAAGTGAACCGTATGGCGGGAGTCATCGTCGCGCGTCCGAAGGAACCATTGTCTTGAATATTGCCTATCCCAGAGACGCGTCGTCGGCGAGCCTCCTCGAACTTGCCGCGACTGCCGCGTCCGATGTTTTGTTCATCGGCGATTCGCGAGTCAATATCGAGCCCGAACCGCGCATGTTCGAGCGGATGACGCAAGTGCTACGCGATACGGGCGCCGGCTGGGCCTACTCGGATTCGGTCGGACATCCGCGCACTGTCTACCAGTCCGGGAGTATTCGAGACAATTTCGACTTCGGCACCGTTATCGCGGTACCGGTGAAGGCGATCGGCGAACTGACGGAAAGCCGTTGGGGCGGTCTCTACGACCTAAGGTTGCGGATCTCCGAGAACTACCCAATGGTCCACATACCGGAACCTCTGTATGCCGCATCGATCGTGGATTCGCGGCCTTCGGGACAGAAGCAATTATGGAGACCATCGCAAGCCAGCACCTCAAGCGCGTGGGTGCCTGGCTCGAGCCGCGCTTTGAAGCGGTGTCATCCGCGGCAGAGCAATATCCCGTTCGAGCCAGTATCGTCATTCCGGTCAGAAATCGCGAGCGCACGATTATCGATGCCGTTCAAAGCGCGTTGAATCAAAAATCAGATTTTGATTTCAACGTGATCGTTGTGGACAACCATTCGACAGACCGAACCACTGAGATTTTGCGCCGAGTTGCCGACCCGAGGCTGGTGCTCATCGTGCCCGAACGGCGTGACCTTCAAATTGGCGGCTGCTGGAATGAAGCAATTTATTCCCAATTTTGCGGCCGATACGCGGTTCAACTCGACTCTGACGATTTGTACTCCAACGATCAGGTGTTGGCCCGAATTGTGGGAGAACTGGAGAATGGACCGTACGCGATGGTCATCGGTTCGTACACGATGG
>QHXA01000090.1:0-4282 GCA_003222755.1 Acidobacteriota bacterium | reverse complement strand
TGACCACCGAGAGTGGACACGAGAAAACGGCCGCAACAACGCGCTGCGGATTAACGGTCTCGGCGCTCCTCGAGCATTTGATACATCGGTATTGCGCCGCACCGGCTTTCCGAATGTGAGCTATGGTGAGGACTATTCGGTCGCCCTGCGAATCAGCCGGGATTATGAGATCGGTCGCATTTACGATTCGATTTATCTCTGCCGCCGTTGGGAAGGTAATACAGACAGCGCCCTGCCGCTCGAGATCGCCAATCGATACGATGTCTACAAGGATTGGCTCCGGACGGTGGAGATTCAGGCCCGCCAGCGAAGGAACGCGGGCAAAACATGACCAACGAAATCGAACTGTTGTTCCAGGACCAGATCCACACGTGGCCCCGGCTTGCTCGTGGAATCGAAGGACTGGCGCGGGCGCAGACGCGCGCTGTGCGGATTGACTGGTTTGAAGTGTTTATCCGGCATATCCCGCATCGAGTAGGAAGCACGACTGCGGCTGTGGATCCCCAATCCATCTCCAAGCGGCCATGTTTCTTGTGCGCAGGAAATCTCGATCCGGAAGAGAGGGGGATTCCATTCAGCGCGGACTACACCATCTACTTCAATCCGTTCCCAATTGTTGATCGTCATCTCACGATCGTTCACCGGGAGCACGCATTGCAGCACATCGCGGGCGAATTCGGAACAATGCTCGACCTTGCCAGAGCGCTGCCGGATTACTTCATCATTTACAACGGCCCGGAATGCGGCGCCTCCGCACCGGATCATATGCACTTTCAGGCCGGTTCACGGCGGTTGTTTCCAATTGAAAAAGATACCGCGGGCATCCGCGGCGCCGCGCGGAACTATGTGAGAAATGTTTTTGTATTTCGCGATTCGAACCGAGCGCAATTGATTGATAGTTTGAATCGTGCGATTGAATCGTTGTCTGAGGTGACCAACAAACGGCCTGAACCGCTGATCAACATTGCTCTGTTTCACCGTGACACCGAGTGGACGGTGTATCTGTTTCCTCGCGGCAAGCACCGGCCAAGCGTTTATTACACAGGCGAGCTGACCGTCAGTCCAGCGTCTATCGATCTCTGCGGGATCTTCGTCGCGCCACTTGAAAAAGATTTCGCAAGAATTTCCGGCGAAGATGTTGCTGCGATTTTCGAAGAAGTGACGCTCTCAGACGGCATGTTCGAAGAGGTGGCCTCCCGCTTATGAACGTATCTGTCGGATTAATAGAAGCACGGCCTGCAGTTGACGTGGAACTGATAGGAACTTTCGTGGACTCCGCAGGCCACGCCTACTCGGCTGGGCGTCATCGGTTCACGTCTGAAATAATGCTGACACCGTCGGACCCGTCCTGTGCCTTCGCGCTTGATGACATCACAATCGGTATCGGTTTTCATTGGGAGCGCAAAGAGCGGCAAGTGTTTCGGGGAGCGCTGCGGATTATCACAAAGGGTGAAGGGCTGACGGTTATCAATGATGTTTCGTTAGAAGAGTATGTCACCAGTGTCATCTCGTCAGAAATGAGTGCCTCATGTCCGCCGGAGCTGCTGAAGGCGCATGCTGTGATTTCGCGGAGTTGGCTGCTATTTCCAAAGACGATGTCTCACGTTCCGTTGCAAGAGGAAAAAGGCCAGTCTGATCCGAATGAGATTGTGCGATGGTATGGGCGGGAGGCACACCCGGACTTTGATGTCTGTGCGGACGATCATTGTCAGAGATATCAAGGCATCACGAAAGCCTCAAGATTGCCCGATGCCGCATACTTTTCAGAGGCTGCATCCGAAGCCGTAAATGCAACACGCGGAGAAGTGCTTCGTTACGCTGGCGAGATCTGTGATGCACGTTTTGCGAAATGCTGCGATGGTGTTACGATGACGGGCCCGTGCAGTCGTGCGCTTACAGCCCTGAAAGTCTGATCCGCTCCGAACCGTCTGCGTACTGCAATACTCGTGATACCAGTCTCCTCGCGCGGATCCTTCCCGGCTTTGATCAGGAGACCCGAGATTTCTATCGCTGGCGGATGGAATATTCTCCCGAGGAACTGCGTGATTTAATCAAGTTCCGGCTGAGCGTAGATCTTGGGCCGATCCGTGATCTCCACTCGCTCGCGCGCGGACCATCGGGCAGGATTTACCGGCTGAAGATCACGGGGGAAAAGGACTACCTCATCGTTGGAAAAGAGCTCGAGATTCGACGTGCGTTGTCGCACTCGCATCTGTACAGCTCTGTATTCGTGGTTGATCAAGAGAGCGGCCGTTTCGTTTTGCGCGGCGCCGGTTGGGGACACGGTGTGGGTTTATGCCAGATCGGCGCGGCAGTAATGGCGAATAACGGAAAAAGCTACAAGGAAATCCTGGCACATTACTACCGCGGGACGAGTGTCGCGGCGTTCTAGACGCCGCTACACCTTATCGTCTGACGTTGGTTGCCAGACCAAGGGCTTCGAGCGAGCGAATCACGTACCACCCGACATCCACTTGCCACCAATGACGGCTGAAGCATGCGGCCGCGGGCTTCGCATGATGATTGCCGTGCCAATTTTCACCCCAGGCGGTCGTCTGGAGCGGGCCAAGCCACCAGATGTTCTGGCTGGAATCGACGCCCTCGGGAAGACCCGGTTTGAGATGCAGAAGACTATTCACGAAAGCCTGCATATGCAGGCAGTAAACCATTCGAATGGCGCCGAGCCAGAAAAACCCAGCCCAGCCAAACAGGAAATATCCAAAGCAGATCGAGATTGCGACAAGTGCGGGTTGAAGCTTGGCCCAAATCATGTATCGAGGATGCACCAAATCGGGGCACCACTTCTTCATACTGGAAGGCTCCCACTGGTAAAGCCATCGCAGGTGCGCCCACCAGAAGCCACCGTGACGCGGACTGGACACATCATCAATCGTGTCGGAGTTTGCATGATGATTGCGATGATTTGCGATCCAGGTACTCGGGGCGCCGGAACCGTTGAAACACGCAAAGAAAATCAAAACCTGCTCGATCACAGGATGAAGTTTCACCGCACGATGAGCCAGACCGCGATGGTAGCCGACTGTCGTTCCCAAGCCGCCCGCGCATGTCAGAAAAAACGCGCCCAAAAATACCTTCCAGTCCGGCAACGGGAACAATATCAGTCCGATACCGGCCAGTACATGAATGGCCAAGATATAAATCAAGACCCAAAAGTTCTTTGAATCCACTTTCCACCACGGTAACGTCCATGGATGCTTTTCGGCTAAAGCCGATCTACTCATCAAAATCCTCCATGCAGGACAAAGCCTGACATGGTAGCACCCAATACTCCTATCCTCACAGAAAAACCTTTTGCGTTACTTATGGGCAGGCTGGTAGGCACATCCACATGATCCGCACAATCCGCGGCTATCGGTTTATGATTGGGGATCGTCGTTATGCACATTGACCATCAAAAGTGCGTGGCCTGCGGTAACTGCGTTCCGATCTGCCCGATGGGTGCGATTGCAATCGATCCGGCGAAGAATCGGGCAGTTGTCAATACGGATGAATGCGTGGAGTGCTACACCTGTTATCGCGGCATGAGCATGGAGAAACTCAATCCCACATTTGTCAGGAGCGTCCGCAGGATCTTGAAAGCGTTCAGATTGCGATTCGATCCGGAGCCGGATGTTTGCCCGACTTCGGCAATCATTCCCGACGAGCTTTCCTGGCCGCGTGTCGTTCGGCGGGCCTTCAGCGATCCTATCGTGACGCATGAGAGCACTGGAGTGCACGGGCGCGGTACAGAGGAAGTGAAGACGAATGACGTGACGAATCGGATCGATATCGGAGAGGTTGGTTACGTGGTCGAATTCGGCAGACCCACCGTCGGCGTTCGCTTCCGTGATATCGAGAAGATGACGCAAGCCCTAGCAGGAGTCGGTATTGAATTCGAAGCGAAGAATCCAGTGACTCATATGATGACGGACAAAAAAACAGGCAAACTTCGCGATGACATCCTCAATGAAAAAATTCTTTCCGCCATCGTTGAGTTCAAGACGCGGTTAGAACATGTTCAGGCAGTGCTCCGAAAAATTCAGGAAGTTTCGAAGACGTTAGACACCGTTGTGGCGGTCGGCGTTTCGACGCGCTGCGGAGAAAATGGAGAGAGTGCACTGGACGATGTGCTGGCGGAAGAGGGCTTCTCTTTCGTTCGCGGAAAAACAAATTTGGGATTGGGACGAGCATGACGAATACTCTGCATCGATACGGATCTGCGGATAGTTTTAACGACGACTTTATCGTCTTTGCTATTCCCGCGCGCGGCATCAACGACAAA
>QHXA01000874.1:1715-2122 GCA_003222755.1 Acidobacteriota bacterium | reverse complement strand
AAGCACAGGGCGCGGATTGACTCAACTAGAAGGCTTATGTCTTCGTTTTTTGTGGCTAATTTCCCCGCGGGAAACTGGGAGGGAGGCCGGCCAGTTCTCGAAGCGTGCCGGCGACATAATACCGTGCCATATCCTTACGCCAGGACATGGCGAAATCCGTATTGTCCAGTGGCTTCGTAGGACGGTACGCCGCGTCTGCGGCCTCACGGATGGTTTCTTCCGTCAGCTTCTTGCCGACGATCACTTTTTCTGAGGCCATACTTTCCATGGGATGAGAGCCAACTCCTCCCAGGATGATTTTGGCATTCTCGACCGTTCCGTCGCCTGCCAGATGCAGGCAAGTGGCCACGCCGAGGACTGGAAAATCGAACGAGCCGCGCCGTCGGAGCTTCCAATAGGTCGCGCGC
>QHXA01000874.1:0-1538 GCA_003222755.1 Acidobacteriota bacterium | reverse complement strand
CAACGAGGGCTGGAGGGAGCCACCCAGCAGATATCGCCGTCTTTTTTCATGCAAAAGTGGATGGCCTTACGCCACTCGTAGTTCTGGTTGTAGTAATTGCATCGCGTGTCGAGTAGAAGGTTGCCCCCGATGCTGCCCATGTTGCGGAGTAGCGGCGTGGAGATTAACCCGGTGGCCTTCGCGACTGCGGGGTAGGCATTTTGGATGCGGCTGTCTTCGGCAACCTCGTTCAACGTCAGACCGGCGCCGAGGATCACTTCCTCTTTCGGCTTGCCTTTGATAGCGCGAAGTTCTTCGAGCTGCGCGAGCCCTATCACAATCTTCGGCATCTGCTGGCGGCGCTTCATGTTGGGATAGAGGTCGGTACCGCCGGCCACAAACATCGCATCCGGGCCGCCGTCTGCGATCATGCCAACCGCCTCGGTAAGGGACGCCGGTTGGAGGTAACGGAACTTGGGGAGTCTCAACATGACTAGATACCTATTTCTTGGATAACGCAGGCTCGCGTTCTACTGCCTTGCCGTCTCCGCCCTCAAAAGGCGTCCGCACGACAATCGGTTCGGGCATCGCACAGGTTGGGAAGACCGTGGGTCCATATCGGCCTTCTTGTCCCTTTGCTTTTGCCCGGATCGCCTTCAGCACTTTGTCCGGCGTGATCGGAATTTCATCGATGCGAACTCCGACCGCGTCATAAACGGCGTTGGTAATCGCAGGCGGAACAGGCAACTGCGGCCCTTGTCCGGCTTCTTTCGCGCCAAACGGGCCATTGGGATCGCGACTCTCGACCAGATAAGTGATGACGTCGCACATCTCCATCGTGGTTGGGCTCTTGTATTCAAGGAAAGATGGAAACTTGTGAACCATATTGCGGTTACTCCGGTACACCATCTCCTCCATGAGAGCCTCTCCGAGACCCATATACACACAACCTTCAATTTGTCCTACGACCAGCACAGGATTGATGGCCTGGCCAATGTCGTGTGCGATCCAAACGCGCGGAACTGTAACAATGCCGGTTTCCGGATGGACCTCCACTTCAGCCACGGTTGCAGTACAAGTAAAAGCCGGCGACGGGCCGATGGTGGACCCTTTGTATTTTCCTGGCGACGCGGGCGGCTTGTAGGAGCCGGTCGAGCCGATCGTGCCGAATTTCTCCTCGGCAAGCCACACGGCTTCCACAAAGCTCATTCCTTTTTCCGGGTTCTCCGTATCAAAAACGCGTCGATCCGCGAAAGACAGCCTGTTGCCGGGAACCCCCAGTTTTTCGGAGACCGCCTGGCGCAATATCTCTCTTGCCCGCTCGGCGGCCTGGATAGCGGCATTGCCGGTCATGAGAGTCACGCGGCTCGAGTAGCTGCCCAGATCCACGGGAGTGATATCGGTGTCACCGGTGACGACGCGTATATCGAAGGGATCAATCCCCAGAACTTCGGCGACAATATAGGCAAGGATCGAATCAGAACCCTGACCAATCTCTACCGAACCACAATAGACGCACACGCCGCCGCTGCGATCCAGTTTCAATTGCACGCCGGAGT
>QHXA01000867.1 GCA_003222755.1 Acidobacteriota bacterium | reverse complement strand
AAAAGGGCGAGGTTTTCATTACCATCCAATATCCACCGAAAGTCGTCGTGTATCGCAAGGAGGCCTCCGCGGACGAGAAGCCTCTGCGCGTTTTGGAAGGCGAGCATACCGGACTGTACGATGCGCACGGCATTGCGATCGACGTCAAGAGGAAGCTGTTGTTTGTCAGCAGTTGGGGCAACGCCAGTAACTACAAGATGGCCGGCACCGGCAAATTTTATCCGCCTTCGATTACGGTTTATCCGCTCGATGCGAACGGCGACATCGCTCCACTGCGCGTGATTCAAGGTCCCAAAACCCAACTCGATTGGGCAGGCGGTATGGCTTTGGAGCCCGACAGTGGATACGTGTATGTGGCGAATGACCAGGGGCATTCCGTTCTTGTCTTTAAAGAAACCGATAACGGAAACGTACAGCCGACGCGCATATTAAAAGGATCAAAGACGGGTCTGAAGAATCCGACCGGTGTCGCCATTGACCAGAAGAATCGAGAGTTGTGGGTTTCCGATCTCGCTACCTCCTCCGCGACATGTTACTCGCTAGCCGCAAATGGGGACGTCGCGCCCATTCGCACGATTCGAAGCGCCCCGTTGGGCAGAACATCCGTGAAATTCGGTAAACCGCAGGCCGTCGCCTATGACAGCAAGCGACAGGAATACCTGGTGCCGAACTGAGTGAACCATCCGCAGATTGCGGCCTTCGCCAGGTTGGCGAAGGAGAACACGGTGCCGACGAGAGCGCTGGAAGGCCAAAAAACACTGATCAGCCGGACGATGCATAGTCTGGCGTATGATTCGATTCACGATGAGATCGTCGTTAACAGTCCGCTCGCTCAAGCGATTCTGATTTTCCGCGGAGGAGCCAACGGCGAAGAAGCGCCACTCCGCGTCATCCAAGGTCCTCACACGCAGATACAAGGCACCGACTACGACGGTAACGATCAAATGGCCTTCGATGAAATGCACGGCGAGGTATACCTGCCCGTCGCTGGAAGTAAAATCCTGACGTTTTCCCGCGATGCGAATGGCGATGTCGCGCCTCTTCGAGTTCTAGGCGGGCCGGATACGCAAATTCGCGGCACGGCCCGAGGTCACGCGCGTGTGGGCGTGGATCCGGTTCACAATCTGTTGATCGTCACCAGCAGCGGAGAACGAGGCAGGGGCGGATCGCTGTTGATTTTCGATCGCACCGCCAGCGGAAATACGAAGCCGAAAGCCGTGCTAGAGGGACCGAAAACCGGCATTGGCGGCGGTGGCGCCGCACACACCTATCCGGAGAAGGGCTGGATCATCGCGGGCTGTGCAGGCGGATCGGTTTGCGCCTGGAGCATCAATGACAGTGGCGATATGCCTCCCCGTTGGAAAATCCCAGTGCAACAGATCGCCGGAATCGCGCCCTCCGGAATTGCGCTGGACCCGGATCACAAAGAAGTCATCGTCACCAGTGGAAATCGAAACCGCGTGTTGACGTTTTCCTGGCCCGAGATTTTCTAGGAGTTCACCGCGGAGCGGTGCTTGGACACTGGCAGGGAGACGCGTTTTTTAAAGACAGGCAGTTCGGGATCTTTCGCCACGCTGGTTGGCGGCCTGCCGCTAAGCCGTCGCGCCATTCAGCGGTCGGCCGAGCGGATCGTCAGGCAGCAGTGATTCGCAGATTTTCGTACAGGAACTCCGGAGCCAGATCAGCACCATTGGGCCACACCAGCGCATGAAATTCCGGATCAACCCTAAACTATTTGAAGGTGTTGACCTCGTCGTAAAAATGGAATTGCCGGGCGTTGATCCCAAAATGGTCGATGTGCGTGTGGAGAACAATGTCGTGACGATTCGGGGCGAGCGGCGTTTTGACCAGAAAGTCGATCAGGAGAACTACCAACGCCTGGAGCGATCATATGGAACCTTCGCCCGGTCTTTCACACTACCCGCAACCATCGATTCCGACAACATCCGTGCCGAGTATCGAGACGGCATTCTGAGTCTGACGCTTCCGAAATCCGAAAAAGCCAAACCGAAGCGGATTCAGATTGCGGCAACTGCCGCGTAAGGTCTCGATGCTCATATAGGTCACGTCAAAGTCGGACTGATTCGGGGTCAGACGTCTAAATCACCTAAATTCGCGCAGTCAATCCACGGGATTCGACAATTTCACCAATGCGAATTTAGGTGATTTAGTCGTCTGACCCTGAATTAGCCCGACTTTCAGAGTGGACAACAAACTGATAGGATAAACGACGTGATCCGGGCAAAGCCTCAGAGCAGACCAGTCTTGTATCGCACCTTGTGGTTGCATTCCGCCGGAGACGCTGCGGCACTTATCGGCCGGAGCATCGCGCAATTTGAAAGGGCGCTCACACAAGAAAATGCTGCGCGAAACGTGATGCTAATTAGCCTGCTGGCGGTGCCTCCGATCAGTTTCCTGCTGCTTGCACTACGGCCGAACCCGCGCCAGGTATGGGCGCAGCGCTGGCCAGCCATCGCGTTTATAGGGCTCTATGAGATCGCTTTGGACCGTTGTGTCGAGATCGAAGGTCTTGAATACTTGCCGGAAATCGGTCCAGTGATCCTTGTGGGCAACCACATCAACAAAACGTCAATGGATGGGATGCTTCTGGGCTCAAAGATCCTCAAACAGCGGGGCGTTTCACCCAAATGGGTCTCGGTTGCCGACCCCCCTGGCCGAATGCTTAGGCATTTCGTCCGGCTCCTGGGGGAAGCCGAAGGCATACTCTTGCCCATTCAGAAAGGCATGACAACCAAAACCATGATCGAATTCCTAAGGAATCCCGAGGCGTTTCAACGTCACCAGCCCGTCCTCGGAATTTTCCCCGTAGGTGAAGCCGACATGGATTTTGAGAAGCACATCAATAAGCCATGGCACACGAGTGCCGCCGTTGCCGC
>QHXA01000866.1 GCA_003222755.1 Acidobacteriota bacterium | reverse complement strand
AAGATATTACCGAGCGGGTGCGTCAGGCCGTGATTGTCCTTGCCGGCATCACCAGGAAAAAGTCGGCATCGGCTTGCTAACTGAATTTCAGATCGATGAGCCTTCTCGTTGATCCCATCTAGTACGTGGTACGTTTCTCAAAAAACATACTTCAGAGCTAACTGTATCTGGCGCATATCATTTGAGGTGGTCGTGATCTTCGCAAATGTCGCGGGAGCGGATTTCACGCACCGCGGAGCGGTGCTGGGAAATTAGCCAGGGGTACGCGTTTTTTTCGTACCCCTGGAATACTTCGACACTCTGGAATCCGCACCCTGAAGGGGTGTCGAGGATTCCTTGCACCCCATCGAGCGTGCGGTTGTTTTTTGGTTTCAGACAACCGAGGCTTGCGCTCGCGCTCGCTTAACC
>QHXA01000089.1 GCA_003222755.1 Acidobacteriota bacterium | reverse complement strand
GATCTCTCAAAATGGAGCTCACCAATTCGGCCGTCGTCCGCCCGGCAAAAGGGCGCGAACCGGCAAGCATCTCATGCAGCAGAACACCGAGTGCCCAGATATCGGATTGTGCGTCCGGCCGGGCTCCCGTCAATTGCTGGGGCGCCATCGCGTATGGCGTGCCCGAAATGGGAGACGTTTCGGTGGCAAATGTTTTTTCCGAGTCGGTCGACTGGCGGCGGGCGAGACCAAAATCCACGACTTTCACCCGGCCTTGTGAGGAAACGATGACATTGGCGGCCTTGAGGTCGCCATGGATCACACCGTGTTCATGCGCGTGTGCGAGGGCGTCCGCGATCTGATGCGCATAGTCGATCGCCTCACTAATGGGCAGCCCGCCGGCAATCAAGCGATCCAAAGGACGTCCGTCGATATACTCCATCGCGATGAATGCACATTCACCTTGTTCGCTTACTTCGTAAATCGTGCAAACGTTGGGATGGTTGAGGGCTGAAGCGCTGCGCGCTTCTTGTAACAGGCGCGTGCTGGTGTGCCCTTCGTCCCCCTCCTGTGAATGGACGGGGTCAAGAACTTTGATGGCGACTAGTCGCTCGAGTTGGGGATCGTACGCGCGATAGACAACCCCCATGCCGCCTGTACCGACAACTGCTTTGACTTGGTAACGACCAAGCCTATCGCCCTCATTTAGCGCCATCGGATTGAGTTCCATTACGCAAGCTGACCCTGCACCCATTCCAGCTCGCGGCACACATAGTCCACGATATCGCCGGTCTTCAGGCTGTCCGGGAGCACGTCCCACGTATACGTTTCAATTTCAAGCTGGCGAGAGACCGGATTGGCTTTGTGGAATTTCAGAGCGTCTTCAATCGCAAAGCGAGTCGTGCGGAACGGCCCGAGATCGTCCAGAAATACCGGCACATGAATATGCGTGCGCCATTCGCGCGGACCCGGATTCGCCTTCCAGGCCGCGAAAGCATCTTCAAGATTGAGGAACATCGTGAACTTGCCGTCTTTCTTCTCGAGCGTCTGGGTTAGATAGATGGTCTGCGCATAACGATGCAGCACGTCAATCGCTCTTTCATCGACCTGCGGCACGTAAATCGCGGCAGCCTCTTGCAGCTTGAAGACGGGAATACCGGCATCAACAAGTTTCTGCAGTGAAACCGAAATGTTTTCGTATTCGACAGCCTGATGGCATATATCGAACACCGTGCCGACATGGCGCCGCAACGCGGAGTGCGCTTCCGAAATGGGAATACCTGCTAGTTTGGCGAGTCTTGCGGCTGCCGCGCCCGAATACAGATGATTCCTAAAGTAGTCCACGGTTTCGTCGGTGGTCTCGAGAAAACAGTACGGCTCCGGCTCCAGCGCCAGACCCACAGTGCGGCCGGTGCGTTCTCGGAGTTCGACGAGATGCGCGGCCACACGGAGCACGTGCTCCGTGAAGGCGGCGACAACGTCAGGACCCGTGACGCGCGGCTTGAAGCCAAGCGGCGGGCTCTGGATCGAAGGCGCCGTTCCCTCTGGCGCTACATCCGCCAGCACCTCCGCGACATTGATGGTGTACTGCGTACGCTCCTCCGTGCGCCAATCAGGTTCGTAGACTTGTTCCTTCACGATTCGGCCTTTGAATGGACCGTAAGGGAATGCGTTCACTGTGTAGAGATACATGTCATTGTCGTCGAGAAATTTCTTGAGCTTGTCGCGCTCCGTGCGGCTATTAACTAATGTCTGTGCTGATTCCGCTGCCAACCGCAGCGAGACCCCGAAGCGTTCCTTGGGCGCGATACGTTCCTTCACTTTTGGAACGTACGTGGTGAGACTGTTCCAGATTTCATCCCAGTTGTCGCCGGGATGGACCAATGTCGAATACGTGAGGTGACCGAGGCCTTTGCCGAGATCCATGTTTGTTTATTACTCCTGTTGGAATTGTAGGGGCACGCCGGAGGCGTGCAAGTAAATTAGCCGGGAGTACGCGCACGTCTTTTGTGCGCGTACTCCCGGAATGATGAACTCGAAAAATGCGCACCCTGAAAGGGTGCGAGGATTTCCTCGCACCCCGTTTGAGGTGCGGATCTCGTTGTTTTCAGACGACCGGGGGTTGCGCTCGCTCCCGCTCGCTTAACCGCCCGGCTAATTTCCTGACACGCCTCCGGCGTGCGCACAAAGGACAAACATCCGGTCAATAGAATTTCATTCCAGCCCGCATGCACGGGCCTGCTCGCGCGCGAGCACAGCTTGGTCTTTGTCGCCGTCGCCGTGAGCGATCGCACCCAAGAGCCGTTCGCGATAGACATCCAGGCTGGGGAGCGGAACGCGCGCGAGGTCCGCCGCCGCTAATATAAGGTTGGCGTCTTTGAGACCGACCTGGACCGGCGAGCCAACCCTATCAAAGCTTTCATCAACCATTGTCTTGCCATAACCCTTGTAGGCCGGCGCACCCGCGAATAACCCGTCCGTCATGACATCGTACATGATCTGCGCGGCAACACCGTATTTGCGGACCAGCGAGAAGGCCTCTGCTTGCGCGACAATTGCAGCACCGAGCACAAGATTATTGGCTAACTTGATCGCGGTCGCAGATTCGGGCTTCACACCAGCTTCGAATGTGCGCCGGCCCAGCACTTGAAACAGCGGCTCACATCGCCGTACCGCGTCCGGCGGGCCCGCGGCGACAATTCCAATCTGTCCCGACGCCGCAAGGTCTGGACGACCCAGAACAGGAGCGGCGACCAAGACCTGATTGGCTTTGGTGTGCGCGTCGGCGAGAGTCCTGATCGCGGCAACGCCGTATGTTCCCATCGCAAGATGAATGGCGCCGGCTGGAAGCGAGTCACGCATGCCGCCCGGCAAAAGGGCCACATCGATCACGGATGCGTCTTCAAGCAGCATCGTAACCACGACATCACGCCGCTCGCATACATCGGAAAGCGATGAGGCCACCCGCGCACCTGCCGTCTCGAAATCCGCTGTCGCCTCACGCACCACGTCGTAAACGGCTAGATCATGCCCGCCGTCGAGGATGCGACGCGCCATGCCTTTCCCCATGCGGCCCAGACCGATGAACCCCACTTTCATGGCGCAACACTATAACATGCTGCAGTTGAGCATTGGGGACGAGGGGGGCGGCCCCGGCGGCCCCTTTCAGTTCATCTTTTCAACTGAGCCGCGCGATCACATAGTTGATTGCAGTTGTCGCCCAACCCGTGTTATGGACGATGGCCGTCAAGATAAGGAGACAGTTTATGCGATCTGTGCTGGGAATCTTGCTCTTGGCGGCCGGCCTTTCGGCTCAGACGACGAATGCGCCTTCAGATCCCGTGCGGACGGTCGTGGGCCGGCTTGAGTTAGCACGATACAAAGCTCACATCAAAGGACTGACGCAGTTCGGCGACCGAATGCAAGGCACCGAACGCAATCGGGATGCGATCGACTGGCTCGAGAAACAACTCCAGAGTTTTGGGTACAGCAACGTCGAGCGCCATCGATTCATGTCCAGCAGCGGGCCGCTTGAAAACATCTATGCGACGAAGATCGGGACGATTACACCCGGAGAGATGTACATCATATCGGCCCACATGGACGGCCGCGGCGGCGGTGAGGCCGCAGATGACGACGGTTCCGGTTGCGCCGTTGTGCTCGAACTGGCGCGCGTTCTTGGAATGGCGGACGTTCAGACGAATCGCTCGGTGCGGTTTATTTTTTGGAACAATGAAGAATTTGGAATGGATGGCAGCGGGACCTATGCACACGAAAGGGCGCCACTGCAGGGCACGGCAGCCGAGCCGAAATGGCTCGGCATTATCCAACACGACATGATGATGTTCGACCACGGCATGCCTCCCGGCCCGAAGCAAAGTCCGAATGCGGACATCAATATTGAGTACCAGAGGAGTTCCACAATGGCGGACGACTCCGCGAAGCTGGCAGCAGCGCTTCAGGCAGCGAACCGTTCATACGCCCAGTATCCTGCAACGATCGGCGCCAACATGGCGGGCACCGATTCGATACGGTTTGAGGATCTGGCGGCGTCCGTCAGCGTCCGTGAAAACGAAAGGATCACCGGGATTATCAGAGGTTCAAATCCTCATCATCATGAACCCACAGACAAATACGAGAATTACGCAGAAGAGGATTTTCGTTTCGGCTTCAATTCCGCGCAGACGACGCTTGGCGCTCTTGGACAACTCGCCGGCATAAGTCTTGCGCGGTCTCGGTAGGAGATCTCGATATGCGAAACATTATTCTGATCGCGTCATGCGTGCTCCTGGTTGTCAGTCTTCAGGAAACGAGGGGTCAAAATTCTGCGCCAGCAGATTGGCCCCATTTTGCACGCGACTACGCGTCCACATCGTACTCGCCGCTCTCGGAGATCAATTCGCAAAACGTCACCGGCCTGCGGCAGATTTGCTCATATCCGTTGCCGGAACAATCGACGTTTGAAAGCAGTCTCGTGGTTTTGAACGGAATGATGTACTTCACGACGAGTGAGTACACGTACGCGATGGATGCATCCGACTGCAATCTGCGTTGGCGAGTCCGTCACGAGTTGCAGATGCCCGGCCGTACTGTGCGCGGTGTGGCGATTGCTGGAAACCGGCTGTATCGCGGATTCAGCGATGGTTATGTGGTGGCTTACGAGCTTCAGCGCGGTGATCAAGTCTGGACAACAAGATTGATGGAAACCGATGGAAGACCCGCCACGATTGCAGCTTCACCAGTTGCTTGGAACGGAATGGTTTTAGTCGGTACATCCGGCGCCGAGCGCACTTGCGGTTGCATGATCGCTGGATTGGATGGAAACACCGGACGCGTCATCTGGACTTTCGCTTTGGTTCCTACCGGCAATGCTCGCGGCGCAGAGACGTGGCCAAAGGGAGCACGTGTCGGCGGCGGCTCAGTCTGGACGACACTAACAATCGACACAAATTCCGGAGCACTGTATGCATCGACCGGCAATCCCGGACCGGATTTCTTCGGCGATTATCGCCCGGGCGCGAATCTGTTTACCGGTTCGGTTGTCGTTCTTGATGCGAAGACCGGGGCTCTTCGCAACTGGTATCAACTGGTGCCCCACGATGTGCATGACTGGGATCAGGCAGCGGCGCCCACCTTAGTGACCACGAAACGCGGCCGCCACCGCGCGATGGCCGCAGGTAAAGATGGCTATCTCCACGCAATTGATACCGACAGCAAGACTGTCGCTTGGAAAACGCCCATCACCAGTATTGTGAACGTTGATGCTCCGCTTTCGCCCGACGGTACTTTCTTCTGTCCGGGAACAGCAGGCGGCGTGCTATGGAATGGTCCAGCATTTTCGCCTGAAACGAATCTCGTGTTCGTGAACAGCATCGATTGGTGTACCACTCTAAAGCTCGATACCAAGGCTCCTGTTTTCGAACCGGACAAACAATTTCTCGGTTCGGCAAACGCTTTTGGCGAAAAGGACGAACGCAAAAAAGGATGGATCACCGCCGTCGATGCCGATACTGGCGTTGTGCGATGGCGCCGTGAAACAGCAGAGCCAATGGTGGCCGGCATCGCGGTCACTGGAGCCGGACTCGTATTCACCGCCGGCCTTGACGGTGACTTCCTGGTGCTCGATGCCGCGACGGGAAAAGTGTTGCGTCGGATGCCGATGAAACAGCCCACGGGTGGTGGCGTGGTGACGTATCAGGTCGAAGGCAAACAACGGATCGGTGTTGCCGCGGGCCTTGAAAACACGATCTTGCAAACAAAAGGCAATCCCGTAGTGATCGTTTATGGGCTTTAGCAGACGGGGACGAGGGGTCTGACCCCTGGTCCCTCAGAAATCCGCAGGCGCAGGTGCGTTGTTGCCGTCCCAATCTTTGACAGTTCCGTCTTTCGCCTTCAAGAATCCCAGCAGGCAGCCGTTGGAACCATCCCTCAGATGATGGCATCGGGCTTTGACCGTGTCGCCGGGTTTGACGTAGTCCGGCGTTACGCCGATTCGTTGCAGCCCTGTGCGACCGGTTGCTTCCAGAGCCCACATCTGGGGCTCGCCTTTCTCATCCTTGATTTCGAGGTATATCCAGGAATGCGGGACAACCAAGTGCACTTCTTTGACGACACCCTCGATGTCCATAAACGTGTCGACGTAATTGCCATGGGAATGGTGGGCCCACGCGGGCAAAACGAAAGCAGCTGCACAAATTGCCAGGAGACGAAAATATATTTTGAATCGCATGCTTACCTCCTCTGACCTGTGTTGGCGTCGGGCGCGTCAATGCGGCCCTGACCTTGGCCCCGACCCGCTCGATTCACGCGGGGCGGCGCTGGGAATCCGTTGGAGTAGTAGGACTGGTAACGAAGCCCGACCCCATTCTCGTCGAGCCAACCCAGGGATTGCTGGAACAGCCCTGGTTCTGGGTAACCCGCCGGCACGGTTCCTTCGATGATGTAAAGCTTGTTTTCATGCATGTAAATCCCGGCGAACGTACGGGATTTATCGGCGTTGTTCGTGAGCTGCAGCTGATGTCCTTCGACCATATCGACGACGTTCCACACGAAGAGCGTCAGCTTGGCATCCCGTTGCATGAGTTTCCATGCTGCATAGTCGGTCGCTCCGCGTATATCAGCCTTCCAGTGCCCCTCATCACCCGGTGATCCGAGACACGGTTCGGCGCCTGCCGGGCAGGACTTCGCCTTCTCTGTGAGTATTCGTTGGGCCTGAGTGTAGTCGACGACCGTCACGGAGTAGCGGCTCTTGCCTTGTGTAGAGCTGTAGATGCGCGCCGGCAAATCGGCTTCATGTTGCGATTGGTAGGTGGTCTTGGTCACTGTCGGTTGAGTCGGGAAATTGCACGTGAAGCGATCTTCCCGACTGGCAAACTCAATCCATTCCTGAGCAAACAAAGGCCCTGAAATGGAGAGCACCAGGGCTGTCGAAATCAATGGTGTGAGGCGCATGATCATTTCTCCTCCGGCGATGGCTGACATCGAAGGGCTCCGCTTCCCTCGGTGCCGCCTTTGTCGCGGTAAACCTTATGGCAGTTTGCACACGCGTCATTCAGTTTTTCGCTGACATCAATGAAGGCCTCGTAATTCCTCGCCTGTGATGTTCGACGAGCAAGCTTTCCTACATCTACGAGTTCTGCAACGTATTTCTTCCAATCCGCTCGATCCACGGGCACAGGCCTGCCGTTCTGGCATCGACGGCCGGGCGTCAATAGGAGCGGTGCGGTCTCGGTAATCGCCACTGCAGCTTGATCCACAGCCAGCCATCCGGGATATATCGTAGATCCCCATTCGACATAATCAAACGGCGCGGCAGCGGGCTGCTTCTTCGGCTGGGCTGCGGGATCTTTGAGCTGAACATTAAATATGATGTTCGCATTTGGAAAAGCGATGGCTCTCATCAGCTCGGCAAGGTTTCCTTCCGGCGGGGGAAGAGCTGCGCCGTTTG
>QHXA01000865.1:2663-3131 GCA_003222755.1 Acidobacteriota bacterium | reverse complement strand
CAGCTGCGATCTCCTGAATGCGCGGCAGGTCGCTCGGTATACCGCGCAGCAGCGCCCGGACTCCCCAAGACCCAAGCAACAGACCGCAGATTCCACCAATCACCGCCAACAACGCAGTCTCAGTGAGCAGTTGCCGCACGATTCGTGCGCGACCACCGCCGATGGCGGCACGGATCGCAATTTCTTTCTGACGCGCGGTTGCGCGTGCCAGAAGCAGGTTGGCCACGTTCGCACAGGCGATCAATAGCACCAATCCAACCGCGCCCATCAAAATCAACAATGCCGGCCGTGCGCCGCGGGTCATCCGTTCTTGCATAAAAGTAACCCGCAGCCTGTCATCGCTTCCCAGTTGTTGCGGATGTTCCTGAACGAACTGTTTGCCGATTGCAGCCATCTGCGAGTTGGCCTGCACGAGCGTCTTGTCCCGGGGAAGTCGTGCGGAAACTATGAGCGTATGTGCCTGATTTG
>QHXA01000865.1:1916-2514 GCA_003222755.1 Acidobacteriota bacterium | reverse complement strand
CGCCACCAAACATCCGCTGCCAGAGACCATAACTGATCACCAACACCCGCGACCCACCCGGTTGATCCTCATCTGTCGTAAATGTCCGCCCTAGAATCGGAGTCGCGCCGAATAGCCGGAAGTAATTTCGCGAAGCGCGTACCGCCTGTACTATTTCGGGTTTCTCACCACCGTCCAAATTCATGCCGGCACGACTTAATGATGCGCCTGTTTGATAAGCCGAGAGGTCCTCGAACCCAGGGTTGTTTTGTGCCCAGTACAGGAACATCGGTACGGAATTGTTCCCGCCGTCCGCACGAGTGATGTTCACGATGCGATCGGATTCTGGATACGGCAACGCCTGCAGCAGGACGGTACGCACAACGGCGAAAATGGCTGTATTCGCACCGATCCCGATCGCTAGCGAGAGCACCGCCGTCAGAGCAAAAAGAGGAGTGCGCCGAAGCATTCGTAGCGCGTAACCCACGTCTTGGGCGAGAGTCTCGATCATCCGGATCGTTTGGCGATCGCGGTATGCCTCTTTTGCGGCGTCAATGCTGCCGAATTTCATGAGCGCAACTCGTCGGGCTTGCTGAACCGTCATTCCAGAACGGATGTT
>QHXA01000865.1:0-1814 GCA_003222755.1 Acidobacteriota bacterium | reverse complement strand
CTTCGAAGCAGATAAGAAGCGCTCCAGGATCTCGGTCGTCCGTCCCCACTCCCGAGTTTCACGTTGAAGTTGTTTGCGGCCAGCGCGGGTAAGTTGGTAGTACTTGGCCTTGCGATTGTTCTCTGACACACCCCACTCGGATTTGATATAGCCCTCCTGCTCCAGTTTTAAAAGAGAGGGGTACAGCGTGCCATAGTTCAGTATTAGCGCATCCCCGCTGATCTGCTCAATCCGACGTGCAATCCCGTATCCGTGCAGAGGCCCGAGCGTGTCGAGAGTTTTTAAGACCATCAGAGCAAGCGTCCCTTGCCAGACATCGATTTTGTTTTTCATTGAGGCTCCTATTGGATACCCATAGCTTAGTAGTTTTCAAGATAAACTTGCGTGCAACTTAAGGAACGCACACCATGTTCGAGTACTTCGCCTGCGCTCATCGTTCTTTCACTGGAAATGCATCATGGAACATTCCACTCTATCGCCGTTTGCGGCCTGGGAAAGCTTCTACGTGATCGTCGGCTCTTCCTCCGCTGCGCTGACCGGTCTGCAGTTCGTGGTGATTGTGCTGGCTGCTGATTTGAAGGCACTGCGCGACGTGACGACGGCTCGCGCGTTCGCTACTCCGACGATCGTGCACTTCTGCGCTGTGCTACTTATGTCGGCGATTCTGAGTGCTCCGTGGCAGGCGCCTTCAAGTGCTGCGTTCGGTCTCGGCGCCTGTGGGGTCGTGGGAGTTGCGTACGTGGTGACGGTGATCAGGCATGCGCGGCGGCAGACTGAGTACGCTGCGGTGGTCGCAGATTGGGTTTGGCATGGTGTGCTTCCTCTCATCGCCTACGCGGCTCTGCTGGTGGCTGCGATCCTACTCCGGCGATATGCCGCGCCGTCCTTGTTCGTGATTGGTGCTGCCGCGGTCCTTCTACTGTTCATCGGGATACACAATGCATGGGACGCGGTCACCTACATCGCGCTCGAGCGGCAGCACAGGCCGGACGGAGGTGGGCGGTAGGCGGTAGGTCTGTCTCCTGTCGAAGAAATGTTGGGAACCTTCTCGCCGGATTTTGCGTCTATAGACGAGGCTCTTTTGTCGAAACTTTAATCGAGCTCGGTTCGTATCTCACGCTGGAGACATCAATGAGAACTGCTTTGATCACGGCGTTGGCCGTGATTCTGCTAACCAGAGGTCTGGCCATGGCGCAGACAACCACAGGCAGGTCGGTTCTGGGTACGGTTACCTCCTTCAACCCAGCATCGAAAGCGATCGAAATCAAATCCGACAATGCTGCGCCTGTGCCGATCAAACTTTCGGACAGCACGATCATTCAGAGAATCGCGCCTGGAGATACGAACTTACGCAACGCAGTGGCGATCAACCTTTCCGAAGTCGCTGTCGGCGATCGTGTGCTGGTGACGCTGGGATCGAATGGCTCTGACGCTCTGCGAATCGTCGTCATGTCTGCGAATGACATTGCTAAACGAGACGATGCGGAACGCCAGGATTGGATTAAGAGGGGAATTACCGGCATCGTGTCGGCAAAGAATGGAAATCAAATTTTGTTGAAGACCAGGACGCCGCGAGGCGACGTGCAGCAAACGATCGTAGTTTCCGATAAGACAAAGTTTCGCCGGTACTCTCCTGACTCTGTAAAGTTCGCCGACGCCAAGCTTAGCAAACTCGACGATGTTAGCGTTGGCGACCAAGTTCGCGGGCGGGGCGAGAAGAGTGCCGATGGTCTGAAAGTCGATGCGGAGGAAGTTGTATTCGGAACGTTTGTGACAAAGGCAGGTTCCGTCGTATCGGTCGATCCTGCTTTAAA
>QHXA01000088.1:641-8077 GCA_003222755.1 Acidobacteriota bacterium | reverse complement strand
GCTACCGGTCGTGCGGCCGCCGGTGATGCAGGTACAAAGGAAGAAATTGCGCGCCGCGAGCAGGAATTGGTCGAGTTGCTTAGAGAAGTCGGCTCGGAGAAATCCGGCTGGGCCACGCTCCAAAGCCTCACAATTCCGGACGTGGATGAAGTGCAGGAGATGCTCCGCTCTGATGAGGTGCTGGTGGAGTATTACACGATCGGTGATAGCTTTCAGGCATTCATCGTCGGGCCTCGCAACTTCGATGTGGTCCGTGACCTCACCACTGTAACCGCGGTGCGAAGGTCATTGAAAGGCCTGTCGTTCCAGCTGTCCAAATTTCATTTACAGTCTTCATACGTGCAAATGCACGGGCCGCAGCTTCTGCAAGCGACACAACATCATCTTCACGAGTTGCATCGGCAGCTGATTGAACCGATCCAGGACAAAATTCGGGGACGATCATTGGTCATCGTACCGCATCAGCTGTTGCACTATCTGCCCTTTCATGCGTTGTACGACGGCACAAAGTATCTAATCGACTCGCACGATATCTCGGGCGCCCCCAGTGTCTCGGTTCTAAAGATTTGCCGGGAGAAGCCGATCCAAAAGACGGAACAAGATCTCGTTCTGGCGGTGCCGGATGAGATGACTCCTCACATTAATGAAGAGGTACAGGCGCTTCGTGAATTGCTTCCCAAGGGGCTGTTTTTCGTCGGGCGCGAAGCACGTGAGGACAAACTGCGGCGCTACGGCCAGACTGCGGGCAAACTGCATATCGCCGCCCACGGCATCTTCCGCGCGGACAATCCCATGTTTTCATCTTTGAAACTGGGCGATACCTGGCTCAACCTGTTCGATATTTTCAACCTGCAATTGGGTGCCGAACTGACGGTCTTGAGCGCTTGCGAAACCGGAATGAGCGCGGTCTGGGAAGGTGACGAACTCCTGGGACTGGCTCGTGGATTCCTCTACGCCGGAACGCCTTCGCTTCTGGTGAGTCTCTGGACCGTGAATGATCGTTCAACCGCCAAACTCATGCGTGGCTTCTATAAAGGTTTGCAGCGCGGCCTTTCCAAGTCCCGCGCCTTGCAGGAAGCGGTGATCGCCGTCAAGGCCGAGTTTCCTCACCCATACTATTGGGCACCTTTCATATTGATGGGCAGGTCGCTGTAGGGGTGAGCTATCGATTTTGCGCACGCCGGAGGCGTGCGCAAAATGGAGAAACCTCAGGGGGCGATCTATGACCGCCCTACAGTTTTGTCCGAACTGCGATAATCTACCGCATATGGAGTTGTTCTACCGGCCGGATTCTCCGAGCACGACAGACATCGGCCACCCTGGTGAGTTTCCCTACACGCGTGGGATTCAGCCGACCATGTATCGTGGCCGGTTATGGACGATGCGGCAGTATGCCGGTTTTGGTTCTGCGTCGGAGACGAACAAGCGGTTCAAATATCTTCTCGACCACGGGCAAACCGGACTTTCGGTTGCTTTCGACTTGCCGACCCAATTGGGAATGGACTCCGACAATGCGCTCGCTGCAGGCGAAGTGGGCAAAGTGGGGGTCGCAGTTGATACGTTGCACGATATGGAGAGTGTTTTTGACGGCATTCCCCTGGATCGCGTGTCCACGTCGATGACGATTAATGCGACCGCCGCGATTCTGCTCGCCATGTACATTGCCGTTGCGAAGAAGCAGCGCGTTTCACTGAACCTCGTCAATGGTACGACTCAAAATGACATTCTGAAGGAGTACATCGCGCGCGGGTTATACATTTATCCGCCGAAGTTTTCGCTTCGACTGATCACCGACATTTTCGGGTATTGTCAGCAGGAAGTGCCAAACTGGAACACGATTTCAATTAGCGGGTATCACATCCGCGAGGCGGGCGCGACAGCAGTTCAAGAACTCGCGTTCACTTTCGCGAATGCGATGACATACGTGCAGGCGGCGTTGGATCGAGGTCTGGACATCGACGCTTTCGCTCCGCGGCTCTCTTTCTTCTTCGATACGCACAATAACTTCCTTGAAGAGATCGCAAAATTCCGTGCGGCCCGGCGCATTTGGGCCAGGATCATGCGCGACCGGTTTGGCGCCAAGAATCACCGCTCATGGATGCTGCGGTTCCACGCGCAGACTGCAGGGTCTTCCTTAACCGCGCAGCAGCCGGACAACAATGTGGTTCGAGTGACGATCCAAGCGCTGGCTGCCGTGCTGGGCGGCGCACAGTCCCTGCACACGAATTCGAAAGATGAAGCTCTCGCGATTCCTACCGCAGACGCGGCACGGTTGGCATTGCGAACTCAACAGATCATCGCGCATGAGTCCGGCGTCATCAACACCGTCGATCCGGCCGGCGGGGCGTATGCGATTGAGACATTGACCGATCAGATGGAAAGAGAGGTCAAAGATTATCTCGAGAGAATCGAGAGCGCGGGAGGTATGCTTTCCGCCATTGACAGCGGATGGGTACAAGGTCAGATCCACGAATCGGCATACAAGTATCAGCAATCGATCGAGACCAAAGAACGGATTATCGTCGGAGTGAATGAATTTCGAGTCGATGAGGAACAGCAGATTCCGATCCATAGTGGAGATCCCACAGTCGAAGCTGCTCAGATCGAAAGTCTCGTTCGCGTGCGCGCGACTCGCGACCGCGCGGCCGCGGATACAGCCGTCAAGCGTTTGGAGGATGCCGCGCGGGGTTCCGAGAATCTGATGCCGTACATCCTGGAGGCCGTCGAAGCCTACGCGACTATTGGCGAAATATCCGACGCGTTCCGGCGCGTCCACGGCGAGTACCGGGAGGTTTGGGCAGTTTGACCGACGAGCGGAGCGAGTGCAAGCCCGACGCGAAGCGCAAGCGCGACAGCGCGCAGCCTCAAGAGACGCTGCAGCCATCAAGAGACGTGCTGGAAGTCAAAAACCTCAAGACATATTTCTTTACGGACGAAGGTATCGTTAAGGCCGTAGATGATGTGTCGTTCCGCGTTCCGAAAGGAAAGACGCTGGGCCTGGTCGGCGAGAGCGGCTGCGGGAAAAGTATCACTGCAATGTCCATTACGCGGCTCATCAGCCCGCCGGGCCGTATTGTCGGCGGCGAGGTTCTTCTGAATGGCAGGAATCTGATTTCGCTTTCAGAACGGGAAATGCGGCAAGTCCGCGGCGCTCAGATTTCGATGATTTTTCAAGAGCCGATGACGGCGTTGAACCCGGTTTTAACGGTTGGATTCCAAATCGCGGAAGCCGTGTCCGCTCACGAAAGAGTTTCCAAGCGAGAGGCGTGGGCGCGCGCCGTCGAGGCGATGAAAGCCGTCTCGATCCCCGATGCGGAGAAGCGGGCGAAGGATTATCCACATCAGCTTTCGGGTGGCATGCGCCAGCGCATCATGATCGCCATGGCATTGGTTTGTCATCCCGCGCTCGTCATTGCCGATGAGCCGACAACGGCGCTCGACGTCACCATCCAGGCTCAGATCCTTGAACTTCTCGACAGCTTGCGCGCGCAGTATCAGCTTTCATTGATTCTGATCTCGCATGATCTCGGTGTGATTGCGGAAGTCGCGGAGACGGTGGCGGTGATGTATGCCGGCAAAATCGTCGAGATCGGCGCGGCAATGGATGTTTTCCACAATCCAAAACATCCGTATACGCAAGGCCTGCTCCGCTCCGTCCCGCGCCTGGGGACTAGTGTTGAGAAGCGAGATCGCTTATATGCGATCGAAGGCACGGTTCCGAATCTTCTGCACCTGCCCGGCGGGTGCTCATTTGCGCCGCGGTGTTATAAGAGAACGGCGGAATGCACGCTTGCCGAAATTCCGCTGGAACGTGTTGCCGAACTGCATGAGGTCCGCTGCATTCATGCCTGACGTCGCCGAGCCGCTTTTGAGCGTGCAACACCTGAAGAAATACTTTCCGATTCACCGCGGTGTTTTCGGGCGTGTAGCGGCCCACGTGAAAGCGGTTGACGACATCAGCTTCACCATTAATAAAGGCGAGACGTTCGGATTAGTCGGCGAATCCGGCTGCGGAAAAACAACGGCGGGGCGCGCGATCTTACGGCTGCTTGAACCCGACGCCGGCACAATTCAGTTCGACGGCATCGATCTGCTGTCGCTTGGGAAAGAACAACTGCGGCGGAAGCGGCGCGATATGCAGATCATCTTTCAAGATCCATATGCTTCATTGAACCCCCGGATGACCATCCGAACGATCGTCAGCGAGCCGTTTGCCATTCATCACATTGCAAGGGGATCGGAGCGAAACGATCGTGTTGCGGATCTGCTGAAGACGGTTGGTTTGGACTCCAGCGTCATGAACCGTTACCCCCACGAATTCAGCGGGGGTCAAAGGCAGCGGATCGGCATCGCGCGCGCGCTGGCGCTGAAGCCGAAATTGATTGTCGCCGATGAACCGGTCTCGGCATTGGACGTTTCGATTCAAGCGCAGATCATTAACTTGCTAGCCGATCTTCAGCAACAGTTTGGGCTCACCTACCTCTTTATTTCGCACGCGATTCCTGTCATCGAGCACATTTCAACCCGCATCGGCGTGATGTATCTTGGCAAGTTGGTTGAGGTCGGGACCAGCCAACAGATTTGCACGGCGCCGAAGCATCCCTACACACAAGCCTTGTTGAGCGCTGTTCCAATTCCGGACCCCGCGGCACGGAAGGAGCGCGTGGTTTTACGCGGCGACGTACCGACGCCGATTGATCCGCCCGCAGGCTGCCGGTTCCACACGAGGTGTCCCATCGCAGTTGACCGCTGCAAAATCGATGAGCCGCCGTTGAGGCAAATCGAAGACGGCCGCGACGCGGCGTGTCACCTGGTTTGAGGGTGCAGACCGCTCCGAGGGGCGACTGCACCGCGGAGCGGTGCTAGGAAATTAGCCAGGGGTACGTGTTTTTTGCGTACCCCTGGAATACGTGACAACTCAGGAAGCCGCACCCTGAAAGGGTGTCGAGGACTCCTCGCACCCTTTCCAGGGTGCGGCTGTTTTTGGTTTCAGACAACCGGGGGTTGCGCTCGCTCCCGCTCGCTTAACCCCCGGCGAATTTCCTGACACGCCTCCGGCGTGCGCAAAATGGAGAAACCTCAGCGGAGCGCCGCTCCGCGGTGCGAATCCTCGAACGTAAATGCACTTTGAACTTCTGACCAAAGATCCAAACACCCGCGCACGGCGTGGGCGGCTGCATACGGCGCATGGCGTGATCGAGACGCCGATCTTCATGCCCGTAGGTACTCAGGCGACCGTGAAATCGATGACGCCGGATCAGCTCCGGGATCTGAACGTTGAGGTCTTGTTGTGCAACTCATACCACCTCTTCTTGAGGCCCGGACAAGAGACGGTGGCGCGTCTGGGCGGGCTCCACCGGTTCATGGGATGGGACCGGCCGATCCTTACCGACAGCGGCGGATTTCAGGTCTTCAGCTTGAGTTCGTTGCGCGATATCACTGAAGACGGCGTCCGGTTCCAATCGCATCTCGACGGCAGCACGCATTTCTTGAGCCCCGAGCTCGCGGTTGATGTTCAGATCGCGCTTGGCTCTGACATCATGATGATTCTGGATGATTGCCTCGCCTACCCGGCTACCCACTTCGATGCGGAGCATTCAATGAAGAGATCTCTCGCCTGGGCCGACCGCTGTCACAAGCACTGGGCAGGCGCAACGAACGCCCTGTTCGGCATCGTGCAGGGCAGCATCTATCCCGACCTCCGCCGAGAGAGCGCAGAGCGGCTGGTTGCGATGGGGTTTCCCGGGTACGCGATTGGCGGATTGGCGGTCGGCGAACCAAAGCCGCTGATGTACGAAATTATCGACCAGGTTGAACCGTATTTACCGGAAGAGATGCCTCGTTACCTGATGGGTGTGGGTACTCCCGCGGATCTGGTCGAGGCGGTCGCACGCGGCGTGGACATGTTTGATTGTGTGATGCCGACGCGCCATGCGCGTAACGGATGGCTTTTTACGAAAGACGGTCACATTGTGATCAAGCACTCGAAGTACAAAGAAGATCCGGATCCGATCGACGCCACTTGTGGCTGTGCGGTGTGTCAGACGTTTTCACGCGCGTATCTGAGGCACCTGTTTATCGCCAATGAAATCTTGTCGTCGATCTTGAATACCATTCATAACCTGTACTTCTACCTTGACACAATCCGCAGAATCAGGCAGTTTATCGAGTTTCACCGCTTCGACGAAATCCTCACACAGACCAGGAGAACGGGGGCTCATTAGGTGTTTCTTCAGCAGCAGGGCCAGGTGCCCAGCGGCATTATTTCTTTTTTACCGCTCATCTTCATTCTCGGCATCTTCTACTTGATCGTTTTTCTCCCTGCGCGCCGCCGGCAGAAGAAGCTGCAAGACATGATCAACAACTTGAAGGCGGGCGATAAGGTCGTCACTTCGGGCGGGATTTACGGTACGATAGTGGGATTCAAAGACGACCGGATTCAGCTTCGAATAGCGGAAAACGTCAAAATCGAGCTTTCCCGAAATGCCGTCACGGCATTGCAGGGATCCGAAAAAGAATAGACAGTGGTCGCAGGGCTTTACCCCGTGTGACGGAAGAGTGAGAACATGAACAAACGCATTCTTAGGCGCTTTTTAATAACCCTCGGCGTGACTCTTTTATGCGTGTGGCGAGTTGTCGCGTATCCCGGACTTGTCCCCAGCAAAGCAAGGCTTTTAGATAACGTGAAGCTTGGTCTCGACCTTAGAGGCGGAACGCATTTGGTTCTTCAAGTCGTTACCGACGATGCGATTCGCGGGGAAACCGACCAGGCGATCGAGTCCATGCGCCAGGAACTGAACAAGAGAAACGTGGTTTTTCGGCAGATGACGCGCATGCAAAACAATACATTTCAGGTCGTGGGCGTCGATCCGAGCAAGGACAATGATTTCCGTTCGGTCTTGAACGAGCGGTTTGCCGATTGGGATTTGATCTCCACTGCCGGGGAGGTGCCGAACACGTACACGGTCCGGCTCAAACCTACCCAGGAGCAGGGTTACCGCGCGCAGGCGGTCGATCAGGCCATCAATACCATCCGCAATCGCATTGACCAGCTTGGAGTCGGAGAGGTCGTCATCCAGAAACACGGTGGTCCAGGCGAGAACGAGATCCTTGTGCAACTTCCGGGTGTGGATGATCCTGCTCGCGTCAAAGGCATCATGCAATCGACGGCGCAACTGGAACTCAAGCTCGTCGAGAGCGGCCCATATCCGAGCGCGGCGGCGGCCGTTCAGAATTATGGCGGCGTTCTGCCGGCGAATTTGGAGGTCCTTCCGTCCGTCGAGCGGGACAGCGGGTCTTCCGAAGGGACCTATTACGCCGTTCAGCAAGTCGCGTCGATTACGGGACGCGATTTAAAGGGAGCTTACCCATCGCGCGATGAAAACGGCCGTCCAGCCGTCAGTTTCAATCTGAATGCGGATGGCGCACAGCGATTT
>QHXA01000088.1:0-621 GCA_003222755.1 Acidobacteriota bacterium | reverse complement strand
AAAACATCGGGAAAATGCTCGCCATCGTCCTGGACAAGAGGATTCAGTCGGCACCACGCATCAACGGCCGGATTACGGATTCCGGAATTATCACCGGCGGCGCGGCGGGATTTGCTCCGCAGGCCGCCCAGGATTTAGCGTTAGTCCTGCGCTCCGGCGCGTTGCCGGCGTCGATCAAATATTTGGATGAGGAAGTTGTGGGCCCGTCCCTCGGCGCCGATTCGATTCGGGCCGGTCTGGTTGCAGCTATTGTGGCGCTGGTTTCCGTGATCGCGTTTATGCTCGTCTATTACAAGCTCTCAGGCGTCAACGCGACCGTTGCCATGATCCTGAACCTGATTGTGTTGTTCGGCGCGCTGTCCTATTTCGGCGCCGCGCTCACCCTGCCCGGTATTGCAGGCGTCATCCTCACGATCGGTGTGGGGATCGACTCGAATGTTTTGATTTTTGAACGTATTCGAGAGGAATTGCGCTCCGGAAAAACAGCTCTATCGGCCGTTGTTACCAGTTTTAGCCGCGTCTTCGTCACGCTGGTCGACACGCATTTGGCCGCGTTGATTTCCGCAATGTTCCTGTTCCTGTTCGGGACGGGCCCAGTTAAAGGATTCGCCGTGACGCTTT
>QHXA01000861.1:3286-3858 GCA_003222755.1 Acidobacteriota bacterium | reverse complement strand
TGTCACTCAAAGTGCGGTCATTCGCGAAGTGTCCGTAATTCGGATCGGCAAACCATGGTGGCATCTGCCGGTTCACGACAGCCGTTTTGATAGCCTTAGCCCATGGCCGGGTGTCCTTATATGTGAGAAATGACATCGGCGCAATTTCACCGGGCCGATGACACGTCTGGCAATTCTTTTGGAGAACGGGAAGAACATCTTTATAAAACGTGACAGGTTTGGAATCTTCACCAGCCGTTGTGGCTCGCAGTGAAGCGGACATTGCCGCCGTTCCAAGAATTAAAGATACGAGAGCTACGCCTCTCCAAGACATTTTGGGCTCCTTGCAAAGGATGGTGTAAGCAACGTGCTCGCAATGCCATCTTTATACCTCGATTGAGCTCATAATCAAAAACGAATTCTATAACTTGAGGCACGCCGGAGGCGTGCACGGAAATTAGCCAGGGGTACGCGTTTTTTGCGTACCCCTGGGACTTGGTTGCTTCGCACGGATCGCACCCTGAAAGTGTGCGAGGAATCCTCGACACCCCTTCAGGGTGCGGAATCCGTTTTGTCAATTAGCCAGGGGTACG
>QHXA01000861.1:0-3259 GCA_003222755.1 Acidobacteriota bacterium | reverse complement strand
AACCGCGGCCAAAGTGCTTGACTTCCCTTCTTGAACGTTCCAATACTCGTGCGAAATTTTCCGGTGGAGGAAACATGAAGCGCATAGCCATACTTATCTTCCTTAGCTGTAGTGTGGTGTGGGGCCAGGGATCGACCGCCCAAATCAGCGGTACAGTAACAGACCCAAGCGGCGCGGTGTTGCCCGGCGTCGAAATCACTGCAACTCAAACCGAGACGAGTGTCAGCAGAACCGCGGTCAGCAACGAAACGGGCGCGTACGTTCTGCCGAATTTGCCGATTGGCCCGTACCGGCTCGACGCGTCGCTGCCCGGTTTCCGCTCCTTTCTGCAAACCGGCATTGTGTTGCAGGTCAATAGCAACCCCGCAATCAACATCGTCCTTCAAGTCGGACAGTTGAGCGAAACGATCGAGGTCCAAGCCAACGCGGCAATGGTCGAAACGCGCTCGACCGGCGTCGGCCAGGTCATGGAGAACTCGCGCATTCTGGAGCTGCCGCTCGTCGGCCGGCAGGTGTATGACCTGGTCCTATCCATAGGTGCGGCCGTCCAGACCGGCACGGCTCAGACAACGAACCGCGCCGCTTATCCGGGGACTCCGACGTTTTCGATAGCGGGAAGTCTCAACACCGCAAATACGGTGACGTTGGATGGAGCAATGCACAACGACGTGGCCTCCAACACCGCACTGCCGTTGCCTTTCCCCGATGCCATTCAGGAGTTCAAGGTCGAGACCAGTTCCCTGCCCGCCCAATATGGCTTTCATTCCGGCGCGGCGATCAATGCCGTCACCAAATCAGGTACGAACGATTTTCACGGAAGCCTGTTCGAATTCGTTCGCAACTACAAATTCAATGGCCGCCGGTTCTTTGACGCGAAGCAAGATTTCCTGAAGCGTAACCAATTTGGCGGAACGTTTGGCGGCCCAATCAAAGAGAACAAACTGTTTTTCTTCGGCGGCTATCAAGGAACAATAACAAGGCAAGACCCTGTTGGACAGCGCGCATTCGTCCCAACGCCGGCAATGCTGGCTGGAGATTTCACGGCCTACGCATCTGCAGCGTGCAGGACATCCGGAGCTACCACTCTGCCGGCTCCTTTCGTGAACAATAAGATCGAGCCCTCAATGTTGAGCAAGGCCGCGGTCAATCTCAGCAAGCGTCTACCGGCTGCTCAAGACCAATGCGGGCTTGTGGAGTTTGGGAATCCCGTAAAAAGCAATGAACACCAGCTCGTCGGCAAAATGGACTACAACTGGAGTGCGACACATTCGATCTTTGGGCGCTATATCGGAGCTTTCTTTGATCAGCCTTCCGCGTATGCGATTTCGCAGAACCTTTTGAGCACGCCGGCCAGAGGGTCGAGCTTGAAAGTCAATTCGCTCGTCTTAGGCGATACCTATTTGGCCAGTTCAAAAATCGTCAATGCGTTCCGCGCGACTTGGAATCGAACGACGGATCTCAAAAAACCCGCATCGTTCTTCGCGGCTTCCGATCTCGGCGTCAACATTTGGAACGACCCGGCCGACTATATGACGTTAGCAGTAACCGGTGGGTTCAGCATTGGTGGGGCCGGATCGAGTTATCTGCACTGGGCGTGGACCACGATGCAACTTTCGGATGACCTCAGCATCGTCCACGGAAACCATCAGTTGTCGTTTGGGGCAAGCGTGATGGGTTATCAATCGAACAGCCACCACAGCACGTTCAGCGGCGGCATTTTTACCATCAACAGTCTCGCGGACTTCATGCGTGGCACGCTGCAGAGTTACGTTCAGGGCCTGCCGTACACGTTGTGGGTTACCAATAAGTATCTCGGAATGTATGGCCAGGACACGTGGAGATGACGCCAAAGTTCTCACTCACCTACGGGCTGCGGTGGGAACCCTTCTTCCCGCAACAGTTCGATCGGCTGAAACAAGCAAACACGTTTCAGTGGGACTTGTTCAGGCCAGGCGTCACAACGAGCCAATTCGTGAACGCCCCGCCTGGCATTGTCTATCCCGGTGATCCACAGTTTGGGTCGAATGGAACCAGTCCTATAAACAGACGGTGGAATCAGCTTGCTCCGCGTATCGGATTAGTCTGGGATCCGAACAATAACGGAAAGATGGTTGTTCGTGCAGGCTACGGAATTTTCTACGACATGCAATCGGCGGAACTGAATCTCGCGACCCCGCAAAGTCCGCCTTGGGGTGGGAAGGTGCAGTTGACCAACCCTGCAGGCGGCCTTGACGATCCTTTCAGATCCGAAGTCGGGGGCAATCCATTTCCATATGTCGTGAGCAAAAATTCGCCGTATCCGGTGGCCGGAGTATTCACCACGTTTGATCACAACACAAAGCCGCCCTACGTTCAGCAGTGGAACTTTGGAATCCAAAGACAGATCGGAAACGATTGGTTGGTGTCAGCAAGCTATATCGGAAACGAGATCACGCATGTGTACGGTCCCGCGATCTATTTTCCGGGTAATGCGAATGCCGGCGGACAATGCTTTGCGCAAGGCTACGTCCTTACGACGACGCCGAACGCGGTCTGTTCCACCACGGCCAACACGAATAATCGGCGGTCCGCAACTTTGCTGAATCCGGTGGAGGGTCCGAAGCTGGCCAATATTGGTTCATGGGACGATGGCGGGACCAGGAGTTACAACGCGATGCTCGTGAGTACGCAAAAACGCCTTAGCAAGGGCTTCTCCGTGAATGGCAACTATACGTGGTCGCATTGTATCGGGACTACGATCGGCAGCGGCACGCTTCTGCAGAGTTCGGCGGGCAACGGCGTGTACCTGACTCCGACGCGTGCGGGCGATCGCGGTAATTGCACTGCGCCGGGCGCAGATGTGCGGCACATTTTCAATGCAACTGGGATCGTGAACATACCGAAATTTTCAAATTCCTGGTTGAACGCTGTAGCCAGCAACTGGCGGGTCTCGGGCATCGCAAGCATTATGTCCGGAAGCGCATTCACCCTGGTTAGCGGGACGGATCGTGCATTGAACGGCAAAAATGCAACGACCCAATATGCAAATCAGATCGGCCCGGCCGCGTACTCCAATAAATGTACGGACGACCTCACTCAAGCTACGGGATTCAAGTGCCTGTGGCTCAACCCGGATGCGTTCGCAATACCTGATGTCGGGACTTTCGGGAATCTGCGACCGGGTACCGTCTTTGGTCCTGGAAGCTGGACGATCAACGGCGGTTTGTCCCGAATCTTCAGAGTGACGGAGAGACAGACCATGGAGTTCCGTGCGGAAGGG
>QHXA01000864.1:2077-2776 GCA_003222755.1 Acidobacteriota bacterium | reverse complement strand
TCGTGCGGATCGATCCGGGGCGGGTCTTGGCGTTAAAGTGAGGTCTCCGAGCGCCGGCAAATCTCTCGCCTCAGGATCGAGTTTCATCCGGTGCCTCCCACGTGAATCAGCAGTTCGCCCGACACCGTGACTTCGGCGCGATCCTCGGCGAACAGGGCAGTGGTGCTGGCGTATTCCTGAATGATCGCGGGGCCGTCGATTTGTTCCCCGGATGCGAGCGATTCTCTCCGGTACACCGGACAATCCATGGCATCAGCGTCGAAAATGACGGCGCGTCTTCCGAGCAGCGCGGAACCTTGACGCTTCGGGGGCGCGGGCAGCGCATCCAGGGTGTGGGGGGCCATAGCGACCAGGTGTACATTCACGATCTCTAGCCCGAGATCGGCATCGTGATAACCGAAACGGGTTTGATGGAGTTGGTGAAACGCCTTGCGGACGGTTGCTGCATAATCCTCCGCATAAGCCGTGGGATCGACGGAGATCGGCAATGCGAAGTCCTGACCGGTGTAGCGCACCTCCAGAAAGTGATTCATCCGGATATCAGCGGTCCCCATCCGGTCCCGCGCCCGCGCCTCCATGTCGGCGGCAATCCGCCCGAGTTCGCCGAAGTCTGTTCGGTCCAGGGGGCGATAGTAGGTACGGACAAAGTCGTGCCGTGGCTCGGCCAGGAGCATTCCGCTGGCGGAAAACTGCCCGGGA
>QHXA01000864.1:0-1883 GCA_003222755.1 Acidobacteriota bacterium | reverse complement strand
TGCGCAACACACCGGTGGATTGCTTCGCGCGCCGCCTCGACATCCAGCGGCATCTCCCCACCCAAAAATTGTGCCGGATCCAGGCGCCCCAGCAGAAGGTTGGCGTCGGTGACCGTGGGCTCGGTTCCGCCCTTGCCATAGCAGGCAGGTCCGGGATCGGCGCCGGCGCTCACAGGGCCGACCTTAAGTGATCCGGTGTGGTCCAATCTTGCGATACTGCCGCCGCCGGAGCCAACTTCCACCGTGTCCACCACGGGAAGCATCATCGGCTGTCCGACGGCGTAGCCACCGATGTGGTAGCCGTGCGACATTTGCGGTTCGCCATCGCGTGCAAGATTGGCTTTCGCGGTCGTGCCTCCCATATCGAAACCAATCACATTGGTGTACCCGAGCGCGGCTCCGGTTCGTGCCGCGGCGATGAACCCACCCACCGGGCCGGACTCGAGCATCGCAACGGGCAGACGCCTGGCCACGGGGGTCGACATCACGCCACCGTTCGATTGCATGATCCAGAGACTGCCGGCGAAACCCTCCTCCTGAAGCATTCGCTCCAGCCCTTCCAGATAGGCGCTTACCTTGGGACCGATGTAAGAGTTCAGCACGGTGGTCGAAATACGTTCGTATTCGCCGTACTGGCGGAGAATCTCATGCGAGATGCTGCGGTAGATTCTCGAACTCAACAACTGGGCCATCCGCGATTCGTGAGCGGGATTGTTCCACGAGTGTAGGAAACACACAGCCACTGCTTCTACGCCGCTAGCGGTCACTTGCCGGGCGATTGTTTCCGCCTGAAGGGTATTCAGGGGAGTGTGAACCTCGCCGGTAGCGAGCAGCCGTTCCTCGACTTCGAACGTGAGATGTCGTGGGACTAAGGGCTCGGGACGCTTGAACCAGATATCGTAAGCATCGGGCCGATTGCCTCGGCCAATCTTGTAGACGTCCCGCGTGCCCTTGGTGACGATGAGCGCGGTACGGGCGCCTTTACGTTCCAATACGGTGTTGATCGCGACAGTGGATCCATGCACAAAGGCATCGATCGCATTCACACTCACACCGGCTTTCTCGAGGCAGTGGTGAATTCCTTGCTCCAAGGATGCGGGAGTGGTTGGGCTTTTAGAACTCAGCAGTTGGCCGGTCGCTGAGTCATAGCCCAAGAAATCGGTGAACGTTCCCCCAATGTCAACAGCGGCGATGAGTGGCAATGGATTCTCCGCCTATGAGCCTGGGCCGGTTCTCCACGAATCGAATCGCGCTTCCACCGCGCTCAGCGCCTGAGTGCAGAGAACGCCCAAAACGACGATCACCACCAGAGAAGCGATCATATCGGTGGTTTTCAGCAACGCGCCATAGTAAGCGATGCTGAAGCCCAACCCCGCCGTGGCGCCGAAGAGTTCGCCGACCACCACGCCCATCAGTGCGCGGCCGATTCCCAGGCGAAGGCCCGCGATCACCATCGGCACCGAGGCCGGCAGGACGACTTTCCACAACAGATCGCGCTCGCTGGCTCCGAAGGAGCGCGCGGCGCGAAGCAATCCAGGATTGACGTTCTGAACTCCGCTCAAGGTGCTGACTGTAATCTGGGTGACCGAGAGCAAGAACGTGATCGCGATAACCGCGCGGACTCCGAGACCGAACCAGAGCACGAAGATCGGATAAAAAGAAATCAGCGGGGCAGAATACAGGAACCACAGAAACGGATCCAGCGCATATTCCACGGTGCGGAATCGGCCTGCCAAAGCCCCCGCTAGAATCCCAACGACCACCGACGCGCTATAGCCGATCGCAAATTCGCGCAGGCTCACCGCAAGGTTATGCCACAACTCGCCGGATTGCGCGGCGCGGCCGAGACTGACAGCGATCGCGGAGGGTTGCGAGATGAAGAA
>QHXA01000087.1:571-7925 GCA_003222755.1 Acidobacteriota bacterium | reverse complement strand
TTTCAGTGTAATTGCCGATTTCGCTCACGCGTTCTAACGGCTTTCCGTCTCTGTCGAGCCATGAAATCTGGTTTCCGGCCTCGTTGCCGCTGCGATAAGTCAGAGCGCCCGTTTGCGACACAGAAAAGTAGGCAATCGCGTCATTGGCACTTCGGCCCACTGAATCGGCGATCGGGACGGCTTCGCCGGCAAACTCCAACTTGCCCGTGTCAAAAGGCTGGGCCACTAGCGTCGAGTCTCGGACATATACCAGGTACCCGATGCCCGGCCTCCGGGCTCGGCAGAGGGAACAACAGAAGTAACTCAAGTCTGAACAATTCACCCGCTCTATGGCGATCGTGATCGGACAACAACTCGGTTCGTACGAGATCACGTCTCTGCTCGGCAAAGGCGGAATGGGCGAAGTCTATCGGGCGCGCGACACGAAGCTGAAGTTCTCGCATCTCTCAATCATCCAAACATCGCGGCGATCTATGACCTCGAATCCAACGTGGTCGGATTCCCGTTCACGAGGCTCTCACCATCGCCAAGAACATTTGCGAAGCACTGGAAGCGGCCCACGAGAAGGGCATTGTGCATCGAGACCTAAAACCGGCGAATGTGAAGATGACGCCGGACGGCAAAGTCAAAGTGCTCGACTTTGGCCTGGCGAAGGCATTGGACACTGGTGCTTCGAGTATGATGCTCTCCAATTCGCCGACCATCGTGAGCGGAAGCTTGAGCGGCATGATTGTCGGTACCGCTGCGTACATGTCGCCGGAACAAGCAAGAGGTCGGGCAGCCGAGCAGCGGCTAACGGCGTGCGGCGCTCACGATGGCATCCCACATTTCTTCCGCTCGCTGGACGACGGCGGGCACATCGTCGGCGAGCATGAATCGCTCGCGCACCAGACTCTCTGCGGATTGTTTAACCCGGTTGAGATAATCCTGGCGGCCGGAATAACGCTCGTTGATCGAGAGGCGTGCATCACCGCTCTTTTGCCGGTCCTCGCGCGTGAGCGCAAAAGCTTCGAATCCGCCGACGAGGCCGCTCAAGTAGCCGAGATCTTTCAACTGGGGAACGGTAACGTTCCAGCCCGTATACGTGCCGAGTGGCACAGCTACTTCCGGCAAACGAATTCCGGCGAGATCGTTGCCGTCGACATTGACCTGGGGAACCAGCAGGCGATACGGCGCGCCTAGCCGTGGCGGCTCGTTGGTGATTACTCTCGTTATGTTGTAATCGCCTCCAAAACCCATCCGCCACACTTGTGGCATATAGGTGGTAAATGGGAACGACGGCACGGAAGGGAAGATAACTTCCGTCAGCGGGACCAACTCACCCTTCGAGATCAGCGGATATCGCGACTGCGGCGGTTCGGTTCCATTGCGCGTCCAGGCGTCGAGGTCGAGCAGCAGAGCGCGCGCACTCCATCGCTGTTGAGCGAAGTTGGGAAAGTGTTCATAGGCTGTTGGGCGCCTCGTCAATGATAGCCCGCCGGAGGAATGCGGCGTTCCGGCAAGGAAGTACAGACGCGAAGTTGACGCAAGAGGCACGTCTTTTCTGCCGTCTTCGGTTGTGTGAGTGAGCGAACCCGCGCGCGCCCAGTACTCCGTCGATGAAAACGTATAAAAGATTTTTGGCGTCACACGCGCGGCGCGCACATGCGCAAGCAGCGCATCATCGGTAAAGGGCGGCAGGTCCACTGGACGCAGCACCGAAAGGACCGAGTTGCCGGCCTCTCCGGGCATGGCAAATCGATGGTTGAAGCTGCCGCCGCCCGCGCCGGCTGAAGAGATCATCAACGCATCGAATACAGCCCGGCCTCGCTCATCCGCGTTGAAGCCGTCGCGAACGAATTCGCGAAGAAAGCGCCCACTCTGGGAATAGCCATAGCCGATGACCTTCTGGAGTGCCTCAGGATTTTCGCGCAATGTGGCGCCGGCCGCCCCATGGCGAAGATACGAAACAAAATCGCGGATCGCGGCCAGACCCAGGCCCGCCACCGGCGAACCCTTCGCCTGATAGACCACTTCATGCAAACCGGCATTGAATCCACGATCCACATGTACGGCGCAGCCGTTGGAGATAAATCGCCACGAGTCGCGCTGCAGCGGCTGAGGAGTCTCATTCATGCGTGTGCGAAATGTGAGCACCGCATCTTTCTGTGTTTCAGCAAGCGCGCAGTATTTCAGCGGAAATTCGAGGTTGCGATTCGCCGGTGCAGCTTCGATGTAGGTTTGCCTCACGACGCCTTGCACGGGGGCGATGGGCGCCTCGAAGGTGAGCCCTTGAGACCGTCCCACGTCGAATTGCCAGCCGAGGAATACTACCGTGAACCCCTGCTCCAGCAGAAAGCGATCGCCCAGCACCCACGACTCGAGCGACAGATCCCGCTGTTGCGCGCCGCTCATGATGGCCAGCGACTGGTCGCGGCCGCGGTTCACGACTTCGAAGAACACCGTTCCCCGAGTACGCGCGGAATCTTTAGGAACGAACATCAGGAGATCGCTCGCAAATTCGACCTTGCCTTGCGCGTTTGTTGGAGCCGCGTCGATGTCGGCAATCGCGCGATTTGCCGGCAGCTTCGGATCAATCGCGAAGTGCACGCGTCCGATGATTCGTTCGTGCGTGCCGACGTCATCTTTCCTTCGTATATCAACCCGGACGACTTCTGCTGATGCGACATGAGCCAGCAGCAAAATGAGCCCGCATATCGATATTGATTTCCTCATCGTGATAGTGCCTCCCCGGGGTTTGTCCGATGATTCTACAGGGTCTGCCTAGTCGAAGAAATGACCGCGCGTCCTCTCAAGGAGTCTTCCGCCTGAACTTCATCGATGTTGTTTCAGAATTCCTCGACATCGGAGATCTGAAGTTAAGTTACGAAGACTTCCGGAAACAATGGACGTCTGCGTATACTGCTGCGGAATGTGAAGAAACAGAAGTTCTGCTTGAGGAGCCAACATATGCTGAAGTTTACGTTGATGCTTTGCGTTCTCCTTTTGGCGAGTGCTCTCGCGTTTGCTCAAAGCGCCCAGAAGCAGGAAGTAGTCGACATCGAAACGATGACTTACCCCGAAATCTACTCCGCGATTCACGATCGCGCCAAAACGACGGTTCTCGTATATAACGGCGGCACCGAACAACGGGGGCCGCACGCGGTTCTTGGTGGCCACACCTTTATGGCGCGCGCAATTGCTCCAATGATTGCGAGAAAGTTGGGCAACGCACTTGTGGCGCCGGTTCTTCCGTTTTCGGTGAATCCTGCCGGTGGTGTTGATCCCAAAATGCCGGGCAGCATCGCCCTTCCTGCGGACCTGTTTCAGAAAGTCAACGAAGCTGTGGTTGATAGCATGGCAAAAAACGGCTTCAAGGATATCGTCGTTATGGGCGATCACGGCGGCGGCCAAGCTGAATTGAGTAAATTGGCCGCAGCTATGGACGCCAAGTACAGTTCACAGGGGATTCACGTCTACTTTTGCGGCGATGTCTACGAAAAAAGCCGTCAGGAATTCGCCGAGTGGCTGAAAACGAAGGGGCTGCCCCTCAGCAACCATGCTGGTATTACCGACACCTCCGAAATGTTGTACCTCGAGCCCGCAAAAGAGCAGTGGGTGCGCAGTATATACAAGACCACTGTCGGCGATCCGGTCTTGGCTTCTGGTCAGCAACCTGATCCGAGTGTGCCTCGAGTGAACAACGGTGTCACCGGTGACCCGCGGCCATCAACGCCAGAAATTGGAAAGCTCGCGATTGAAATGAAAGTCAACAACGCCGTGGCCCAAATCAACAGACTCGTCGCCGCGAAACGTGGCGGCCAGAGGGAATAGCCACAAAAAGGCACAAGGAAGCACAAGAACAGATGATGCGTTTCGATTTGCTTGTTGTCAACCTACGCATCAGGGGAAAACATGATCCGAAAAACGCTCGGGCTCACCGCAATGGCGGCCCTTGGGTACGGCGTATTCTGCTTCGCCTACTCAAAGACGCAACCTCAATCATCGAACTCGATCGTGCTCTACGAAGGCGCCCGGCTCATTCCCGGCGATGGCAGGCAGCCCATTGAGAGCGCGGCCATGCTCGTGGAAAACGGAATGATCGCAAGGATCGGCAGCAGAGGCAGCGTGAACGCTCCCCGGGCAGCCTCTCGTGTGAACCTGACCGGCACAACGGTCATGCCCACACTTGTTAACGCGCACGGTCATCCCGGGTTTCAGCGTGGCCTCACCTATACGGCAGAGAACTTCACTCGAGAGACGATCATGGACGATTTGAATCGCGCGCTGTACTTCGGAGTTGCGGCCGTACAGTCTCAGGGCATCGAAAAAGGAGAAGTGACTTACCAGATCCGCGCTGACCAGGAGGCAGGGCGACTGGGTGGCGCGCGGCTGCGCATTGCCGGACGCGGTATCGGTGCGCCCAATGCCGGACCCGGCGCGGCAGCTTATGCGGGAATCGCGTATGAAGTGACGACAGAAGATCAGGCAAGACAGGCCGTGCGGGAACTCGCCGCAAAAAAGGTGAATCTGATCAAGATTTGGGTTGATGATCGAAACGGCCGAGCCCCGCGGCTGGCGCCGAATCTCTATCGTGCCGTTATCGATGAGGGCCATAAGCATGGACTCCAGGTGAACGCGCATGTGTTCTATCACAACGACACGGTTGACCTCGTCAATGCGGGCATTGACGGGCTCGCGCATTTGGTCCGCGACAGGGAAATGGATGATGCGCTCGTCGCGTCCATCGTCAAACATAACGTCTACGTGATGCCCAACCTCAGTCCCGAGTGGAATACGTACAGCGAACTCCCGCATTGGTTGAAAGACGGCGATCCGCTGATGCTGCTGCTTCAACAAGCGCTCTCGCAGCCGGTGATCGAGCGGATGAAGAAAAGTTACGAGAATCGGAATCCGGCTGCAGTCGAACGGACGCGCACGCAGTACGCTATCCTGCAGCACAGTCTTGCCAAACTTGCCAAAGCAAATGCAAAGATCATCCTTGGCTGCGATACCGGTCTCGAAGATCACCCGTTTGGCATGTCCGAACAGCGTGAACTGGAAAGTATGGTCAACGCAGGCATGACGCCCATGCAGGTCATCGTCGCCGCCACAAGCCGAGCGGCCGAATACGTGAAGCTCGACAAGATGGGCGTGCTCGCTGCAGGAAAGGAAGCCGATTTTCTGGTTCTCGATGCGAATCCTCTCGATAACATTACGAACACGCAGCGGATTTCCAGGATCTACATCAAAGGTGTCGAGCTTGATCGGCCCGCGCTCGCGCGTGCATTGACCAGATAACGGCGGAGGGCTTTCTTAATCCCTCTTTACTTTCCGTTTTGCGAGCGGTATCGTCTCGACAAATTTTGTGCACAATAAACGCGCAAAACGGGAGTGTTGCTGAAGAGACAGATGCTTCGGCACCGCGGAGCAGTGCGAGGAGATTAGCCAGGGGTACGCGTTTTTTGCGTACCCCTGGTATTGTGAGACACACCAAGAATCGCACCCCGGCAGGGGTGCGATTGAGTCCGCGACACCCTTTCAGGGTGCGGTTCCAGAGTGTCGAAGTATTCCAGGGGTACGCAAAAAGCGCGTACCCTGGCTAATTTTCCAGCACCGCTCCGCGGTGCGGAATGTCCAAACTCTAGGCGGCGGTCATAGACCGCCGCTACAGTCGGACGGAGGTCGGGCAGCAATCGATGATTGGTGAGACTGTTTCCCATTATCGTGTCCTTGAAAAAGTAGGCGGCGGCGGCATGGGCGTGGTGTACAAGGCCGAAGACACCAAGCTTGGCCGATTCGTCGCGCTGAAATTTCTGCCCGACGAGCTCGCGCGGGACCGCCAGGCACTCGAGCGGTTCAAGCGAGAAGCGCGCGCTGCTTCCGCGCTCAATCATCCGAACATCTGCACGATTTACGAGATTGACGAAGCCGACGGCCATCCTTTTCTCGCGATGGAATTTCTGGAAGGCCGAACGCTGAAGCATCGCATCACCGCAAAGCCATTTGCTGTGGACTCGTTACTGGAAATTGGAACGCAGATCGCCGAAGCGCTCGATGCGGCACACGCGAAGGGCATTGTGCATCGGGACATCAAGCCCGCGAATATTTTCGTGACCGATCGCGGACATGCCAAAGTTCTCGATTTTGGATTGGCCAAGGTGGTACCGCATCCGCAAACGGCTGCCGCTGGTGCAGCATCAGAATTCATTACTGAAGGCGTCACCGAAGAGAATCTCACCAGCCCCGGCACGGCGATCGGCACGGTCGCGTACATGTCGCCTGAGCAGGCGCTGGGACAGGACGAGATCGATGGACGGACCGATCTATTTTCGCTCGGCGTGGTGTTGTACGAAATGGCGACAGGCCGACTGCCGTTTCAAGGCAACACGTCGGCAGCAATCTTCAACGCCATCCTGAATAAGCCGCCGATTCCGCCGGTTCGGTTGAACCCGGAGTTGCCGGTGCAGCTGGAATGGATCATCAACAAGGCGCTGGAGAAGGATCGCAAGCTGCGCTATCAGAGCGCCGCGGAGATGCGCGCGGATCTGGCGCGGCTGAAGCGCGACAGTGATTCAGGACGCGCGGCGACGGCACAACTGGGCCCGCCAGTACAAGCGACGCGTGCGCGCTGGAAAGCGGCGTGGACGTTAGCAGCTGTCGTGCTCCTCGCGGCCATCGCTGGCATTGCGGTCTGGAGTATTACACGTGCGCCTTCGACATCGCCGCAGCCGGTGACACGCTTTACGATCACCCTGCCACCGGGGCAGCAGCTTGTTGGATCTGGTGGTATTGCATTTGCAGGGACGGGTCAAGCGGCAGTGGCTGTTTCACCGGATGGCAAATACCTCGCTTACGCCGCCAACCGCGTCCCTACTCAGCAGATTTTCTTGCGGGCATTCGATCAGTCGGAGGCCAGGCCCCTTCCGGGCACGGAGGGAGGCGACGGTCCCTTTTTCTCTCCGGACGGCCAATGGCTGGGATTTATCAGTTCAAGGACCGTTGTAAAGAAGATCCCGCTGAGCGGAGGGGCTGCGCTGAATCTCGCGAATGGCGCCAATGTTTTAGGGGCGAGCTGGGGAAGCCGAGGCACGATTGCCTTTCTCCCGTCATTCGGCCCTCTCCAGCAAATTTCAGAATCGGGAGGTAGTCCGCAAGCCCTCACTCGGCTGGACAAAGACGAGACGAACCACGCCTGGCCGGAATTTCTACCCGGCGGAACAGCGGTACTGTTCACGAGCAGCGGCCAAAACTCACACATCGTCGTTTACTCGCTGAAGACGGGCGCAAGGCGCGACCTTGTCCAAGGAGCCTACGCTCGCTACGCGCGGTCCGGGCACTTGATATATGCCCAGGCTGGAACGCTGATGGCCGT